>JAFQBO010000041.1 GCA_017416665.1 Oscillospiraceae bacterium | reverse complement strand
CCAGTGCTTTTTTGACAGCATCAAGACTTTTCTTGATAACGCTTATATCACCTTTGCTTCTTCTCTTGATACTTTACTCGCCTTCAATTTTGAATGCCTTGATGCATCAAAATGTATAAATTGAAATAGAGGGTAGTATACTCTTACTGTATGGAGTAATAGTTGAGCTTAATCAGATTTCTGGATAATCGATGTCATTCTTATCAAGAATAGCTTTGAGCTTATCTATGTAGTCATACAGTCTTTGAATTTCTATCCAATTGCCATGACACAAATTATCAGCCTCTTCCAATTCGTGACGGGTGAGCTCGTAATCATCCCACTTTAGGCACTTGTGATTGTGACTGAAAGCACAGTAATCATTCATCACGGCTCAGCTCCTTCCGGTAATCCATGACGTTTTCTCATGGAGACAGCACCGTCAATCATAATGTCATAGGCATTATTGATAATTCTGTCGATGATAGCGTCAGAAATAGGGCTGTCATTATCTGGATCAGGATTTATACGATTATACCAGCCTTCAGCGTGCTACTGTGTGCAAAATATCATGGATTTTTCAATTCTTGATTCGATTATCTCCAGTAAATCGTAGCTTTCATTTGCATTAAGTTTTCGTATCAGCCATTCATCAAGTATCAGTAAATCGACTTTCTTGTATGCATTGATTACTTTGCTGAATTCTCCGTTTATTCTTGCAATATTCAGTTCGTCAAGAAGTTCCGGCATTCTGATGTAACGTACGGTTTTGAATTTGCGACAGGCAGCGTTTCCTAATGCACAAGCAATATATGTCTTACCATTTTCCGATGCACCTTTAAGGATGATATGTCTGCCATTTTCAATATAGTTGCAGGTTGCAAATCTAAGCATTTTGCCCTTGTCAAGATGTCTGTCTTCAATGTATTCAATACCTTCTATTGTAGCAGAAGCATCAGAGAATCTGGCATTTCTGATAAATCTGATAAGCTTATTGTCCTGTCTGAGATTCCATTCACTATCAACAAGAAGTGCAAGTCTGTCCTCGAATCCAAGCTGATTATAACTTTCTGAATCTTCAATCTGACGTTCAAGTTCAGATGCAAAAGCATTTATCTTCATCGCACGAAGGAGTTCAATTGTATTATTCAGCATTACCGCCACCGCCTTTCTTCCAGTAAGCAGCACCACGTGTAATGCCGTAATCATTATTATCAGTTTTTGTTGTAGTATCTGTATCTCTGTTATTCTTTAAGAGTGTTGTAATTGTACGAATAGAGGGAGAAGAAGAAAATGCCAGCATTCGCTTGCAAGCAGCTTCAAGCTTCTTTTTGCCATAACGTTTACCCAGTCTTGATAGACTTACACATGACTTGTAACCTTGTTCAACGGCATTACCGGAAGTCAGGAAATATTTTACAACTTCCTCAACTGACTTTCCTACATTTTTTGCCCATTCTTTAAATTCATCTGCATTGCAATTCAGATATTCACGATGTCTGTCCGGCATGTGTTCAGGTTTTACAATTGGCTGCACACTGGATTTTGTAAGTCTTTTATGAGATGTCATACGGCTTCCCTTGAAGTATATTTCAACAATATCTCTTGTCAGTCTTATCTGTACCTGTTCTCCGATAAGGTCAAACGGAACAGAATAATTATTTAAACCGTCACTGATGAGATAATCATTGCCAACAGTCTGCTGTTTCCATACAGACGGCTCGTATGGCTGTTTAGGAAGCGGCAGCATAAACTCCTTTTCTTCGGCAAGATACGCATTTCTGCGGTTTCCAGGACGTTTCTGAAAAGGCTTTGTATTGATAAATTCAAGACGTTCCGCAACTGCTTCTTTAACCTCTGAAAACGAGAAAAACTTATGTTCACGAAGTGCTGCCGTAATCCATGTGGTTGAAAATCCAACAGAACGTTCTACAAGACCTTTATCCTGTGGTTTACGTACACGGGCAGGAACAATAGCAGTACCATAATATTCGGCAAGTTCCTGATAGCTCTGATTTAACTGCGTTTCATAACGTGTATTTGCCGTTACTCCTGTTTTAAGATTGTCAGGCACAAGAATTCTTGTAACACCTCCGAAATACTCATAAGCATGAACATGGCACATAAGCCAGTTTTCCTGTTTCATATCAGTACATGCCTCTACGTAAAGATAATTGCTGCAAGGTAATGCTGCAACAAAAAGATATGCTTTGTATTCTTCGCCTGTAACTGAGTTAAAATACGGGATTGTACGTACCCGCCCAATAATCCAGTGACTACCGCAAACATAGAATATGTGTTAAAATAACTTTCAAGGAATTCAGTGGAGTGCAAGACACTCAAAAGAGCAGATTGGAGTAAAAGAAACATGGATAAAATAGCAAAAAGCAAACGAGCAATGCGACTGCAGGAATGGTCAGAAATGTACCGAGCATACCAAGCAAGCGGCAAAACAGTATCGGCGTGGTGCGAAGAGCAAGAATTATCGCCAAAAACCTTTTATTACCGATTGCAGAAAATCCGTGAATCAGAGCTGGAATGTTCGGAAAAGCACGAGATTGTACCGCTTTCACCATCACCTTGTGCTTTACAAACGGACAATATATCCTGCATAAAAATCATTGGAAATGGAATTACAGTAGAACTTCCCGAAAATGCGTCAGCAGAAACCATAACGGCAATTTTGCGAGGAATACGGTAATGCTGAAAGAGATGAGATTTCCGCAGGTATACTTGGTGTGCGGATATACGGATATGCGACGTGGAATTGACGGACTTGCCGCAATCGTACAGCAGAATTATAGATTGGAACCATGTTCGGGCAGTCTGTTTTTGTTCTGCGGAAGACGACGAGACAGACTTAAAGCTTTGCTATGGGAGGAGGATGGTTTTCTGTTGATGTATAAACGACTGGACAACGGAGGATTTCAATGGCCGAGGTCCGAATCGGAAGCCAGACTGCTGACACAGGAGCAATATGTGTGGTTAATGCAGGGACTATCAACAGAGCAGCCCAAGGCAATTCAAAAGTCGAAAAAATATACAGATATTATTTGAAACAGGGGTGAAAAATCTCCTGTTTTTCTTTTGCAAAAATACCGAAAACCCTTGATTTTAAGCCGATTTTGTGGTATAATTAAAGTATCAAAAATGCTTGAAAAGAGGTGCTTTTATCGTGTCCATTAATACAAAAAATCTTTCGCCCGAGGTGGCAGCATACATAAAAGCACTCAAAGATGAGAACGAAAGACTTAAACAGCAGAATGCTAACTTAACCGAGCAGATTATCAGAAATCAGAAGAAAATGTATGGCAAATCCAGCGAGCAGATTCGTTATATATATGATTCAGAGCAACTTTCCTTTTTCAACGAAGCGGAACAGGAATATTCTGCAAGTGCCACCGAACCCACAAAGGAAACTCTTGTTGCAGCCCACACAAGAAAAGCAAAACGCACTAAGGCTGAAATCACAGAAAATCTTGAACACAAAGAAATAATTTGCGACCTTGAAGATAAACATTGTCCTGAATGCGGCGAGGAACTTGTCTGCATCGGCAAGGAATTTGTTCGCAGTGAGCTGAATATTATCCCTGCACAGGTATTTGTGGTGGATATTTACAGAAAAGTATACAAATGTGCGAACTGTGCAGATGATGAATATACACCAATTCTTAAAGCTGAAACACCTGTGCCTGTTATGAAGAAAAGTATGGCAACACCTGCAACGGTTGCATATGTGATGCAGCAAAAGTATCAGCTTGGTATGCCTCTCAACAGACAGGAGCAGTATTGGAAAGCGGAGGGAGTAGAGCTTTCGAGAACAACCCTTGCCAACTGGATTATCCGTAGCTCAATGTGGTTTGAAAAACTGTGGAAAAGAATGCATGAGATTCTGCTTTCGGAAGATATTATCCATGCAGATGAAACACCTCTGAGGGTGCTGAAACGCAGCGGACAGCAGGTAGACGGACAATCGAGAATGTGGGTATTCTGCTCAGGCAAATATTCAGAGCATAAAATGGCTTTGTATTACCACCATGCAACACGCTCGGGAAAGGTTGTGGAGAAGATACTGGGTGATTACTCAAAATATCTCCAGACCGACGGATGTGCGTCTTACAATGCGGCAGTAAAAGCCATACATATCGGCTGTTGGGCACACGCAAGACGAAAATGGACGGATTGTCTGCCTAAAGGTATTGATGATAAAAATTCAAAAGCAGCACAGGCACTTGAGTTGATTGAGCGAATTTTCGCCGCAGACAAGGGCCTTGAAGGTATGCCCGAAAACGATAAGAGAACAAAAGCTCTTAAACCGTTGCTTGACAAATACTGGAAATTGCTTGAAACCATAGACGCACCGAAAGGCTCGGGTATTTACAAGGCTATGCTGTATTCTGTAAATCAAAAAGAGCAGCTTAACAATGTGCTTCTTGACAGTAGAATTGAACTTACCAATAATCTTGCCGAGCGTGCCATTAAGCCATTTGTTGTAGGTAGGAAGAACTGGTTGTTTTCAGACACTGACAAGGGTGCGGATGCCAGTGCAAGGTGCTATTCTATCATCGAATCCGCCAAGGCAAATAATCTTAATGTTTTCGGATATCTTACTCACTTACTGACAGAGCTCCCGAAGCTTGGAACAGAACCGACAACAGAACAGCTTGATGAACTGTTGCCCTGGTCAAACGTCTTGCCTGATTATTGCCATAATTGAATATATCAAACGCCATGACTGATTCAGGTCATGGCGTTTTTGTCTAATCTGCTCTATGGAGTTGTTGGAGTTGCCTGAACGCCGGATTATTTGGCGGGTACTATTGAAAGACGTGTTACTGCAAGCCTAACAAAATAGCCATTTTCAATCAAAACGAACACAGTATGAATAAATGCACCCTTTTTTCTCTGAAAATCCAATAAAAAAACGATAGCAAGGGGCTATCGTTTAAGAATTGATATTTTCTCGTTTGTCTGCTCTGAAATAACCGCAAAAATCCGACCTATCGTTTGGGATTTGCAGAATTTCCCGAAAATACGCGGTTTTGCGGTCGGTATATACAATTGAGTAGGGCGGAATAAACCGCCCTCTCACACCACCGTACGTGCCGTTCGGCATACGGCGGTTCAATTCAAAATTAAATATGTACTAATGAATAGTAATCTGAAATACTGACTAAGCCACGCTTT
>JAFQBO010000335.1 GCA_017416665.1 Oscillospiraceae bacterium | reverse complement strand
TTCAGCACACCTTCTCTGTCGGTAAGAGCCTTTGCTGCACTTCTTCCCACAAACACGGCAGGACCGTTACCAGAAAGCTTTCTGACAGTATCCATTTCCTCAAGAACAACTGATTCAAAGGCGTTCAGTTCTCTGCTGCCCTGTGTCATGAACGAAGTCATTCTGCTGAGTGAATACAGCAGACTTCCCGTAGCGTTCTCCTCAAGCTCCGTCAGACGGTCTATTGCCATGCCCATCCTCTGAGCTGTAATTTCGGGGATTTCCTTGCCGTAGCACGGAATATCAAGTATATCAGATACCTTTTTGCCGATTTCTGTTCCACCGCTTGCATATTCTCTCTCGATAGCAATATAACTAAATTTCATAATAATCTCCGTTTCATATTTTTATGACGCATTTTCAAACTGACTATTATATAATTCGGCATAAAAGCCACCTTTTTCAAGTAGCTGGTCATGATTTCCACTTTCAACTATGTCTCCGTCTCTCATTACAAGAATAAGATCCGCATTTTTTATGGTTGAAAGTCTGTGTGCAATTACAAATGAAGTTCTTCCGACTGTCAGATTATCCATTGCTTTTTGTATCTGAATTTCGGTTCTTGTGTCAACCGAGCTTGTCGCCTCATCAAGGATAAGGAGCGGTTTGTTGTCTATCATAGCTCTTGCAATAGTTATCAGCTGTTTCTGTCCTGCTGAAAGATTTGCCTTGTCATTCAGAACAGTGTCGTAACCATTTGGAAGTGTTCTGATAAATCTGTCAATACCGACCGCCTTGCACGCCGTTTTGATTTCATCATCGGTAACACCCTGTTTGCTGTAAACTATGTTCTCACGGATTGTACCCTCAAAAAGCCAGGTATCCTGAAGTACCATACAGAAAAGGTCATGGATATTTTCTCTTGTGAGCTGACTTGTCGGAACTCCGTCAATATAGATTTCACCACCATTAAGCTCATAGAACCTCATAAGCAGATTTACCATAGTAGTCTTACCTGCACCTGTCGGCCCTACAATCGCAATCTTCTGACCTGCCTTTGCTCTGGCAGAAAAATTGTTTATGATAATCTTTTCAGGAACATAGCCGAACTTAACATTCTTAAACTCAATATCACCCTTAGCGTTTTCGAGTCTTTTTGTCTTTTTGCTTTCGTCAGACATTTCTTCTTCGTCAAGCAATTCAAAGATACGTTCTGATGCCGCAGCAGTTGTCTGAAGCTGTGTGGCAGCCTGAGCAATCTGTGAAAGAGGGTTTGTGAACAGTCTTATATAAATCATGAACGCAACTATAACACCGAAATCAATTTTGCCATCCATAACAAGTACTGCACCGATAATGCATACCGCTACATATCCGAGATTTCCGATAAAGTTCATGGCAGGCATCATAATTCCTGAGAGAAACTGTGATTTCCATGCACTTTCATAAAGTCGGTTGTTTACACTGTCAAAATCTGCAACAACATTTTCTGTGTTGTTATACACCTTTACGACATTATGTCCTGTGTAGACTTCTTCGATCTGACCGTTAAGAGTACCGAGATCATTCTGCTGTCTGATAAAATATTTCTGTGAAGTACCCATCACAAGACCCATTATCACAAAGCCTATCACAGTTGCACCAACTGCCGCAAGTGTCATAATCCAGTTTGTATACAGCATCATAATAAGAGAACCTACAAACATTGTAACTGATGTAACAAGCGTACCGATACTCATATTAAGCGTCTGACCTATCATGTCAATATCGTTTGTAACACGGCTTAAAACGTCACCGAAGCTTGTTTTGTTGAAGTAATTCAGCGGAACTTTATTAATCTTCTGTGAAATTGATGTTCTGAGTTTTTGTGTTACACGGTTTGTAACAGTAGTCATGATAAAGCCCTGTACATAGGAAAAAATACTGCTTAAACCATAAAGTATAACAAGTGTGTACGCAATTTTTTCAACCGCAGGCATATCAATACCCGTCATAAAACCTTCTGTTACGAGGTTTGTGAGATCCTTGAGTTTATTAGGGCCGATAATCGAAAAAACCGTACCCACAACGGCAAGTACAAGTGCCGCCACAACTGCCGGAACATATGCTTTACTGTATGAAACAAGGCTTGCAAAGGATTTTTTCATGTCCTTAGGCTTTTCGCCGGGAGCCATTTTTC
>JAFQBO010000334.1 GCA_017416665.1 Oscillospiraceae bacterium | reverse complement strand
TAATTGTTCTGTACTTTTCTTGCTTGCACAAGAAAAGTACCAAAAGAATGCCCAAACTTTCTTTGTAAAGAAAGTTTGAACAAAGAAAAATCAACTGCGTATCTCCAATAAACTCAGACTGTCTCCCATGAAAAGCAAAAGAAAAACTGATAACAAGTAAAATCATAATTAATAGTAAACTTCAAACACAATACTCCCAAAAAATAAAGAGGCAATCTTTTGCAAAACAGAAAGAAAATGAACTTACTATTTTCAGAAAGGCTTCCAGCCGAAGGGATGAGTTGGCGGTACATATCAAAAAAACTACCGTAGAAAGTTTTCTAGCGGTTATACTTTTGATTTTTTCTTTTTTGATTAAACTTTTTTCTATTCGAAGAAAAGAAAAAAGTTTATGCATTTCTTTGTAACTTTCTTTGTGCAAGCAAAGAAAGTTAAGAATAAAAATGATGGTAAATAAAAATTTATACTTACTGCATACTTTTATTTTACGATGCCAGTTAAAATTATAAAAAGCGGCTCAATTAAGAACCGCTTTGTATTTTATTGAATTTATGCCTGTGCAAGACTTTTGGCAATCGCCGCCGCATCACGGACAGTTACTTCGCCGTCAGAGTTGTAATCGGCTGAGTCTGAAAGTTCGTCATTTCTGCCCTGTGCGATAGCAAGTGCAATGAATGAACAATCACGGACGGTTAATTCATTATCGCCGTCGGCATCGCCAAAGCTTGCGTCATAGAATATATCAACATTCTCCATTTCAGTAGAATAACCATAAATCTCTGCTCCGAACTGTTCATTAAGCTCCAGAAATGTTGCCACAACATTTTCTTCACTTATGTCATCATAGTGCACCACTTTTTTGTCTGAGTTTCCGATTGCGGCAACACTTACCATATGAGCTTTTAAATTTTCCTTTTCAAGATGAGCGTTTATTTCATTTATTGAGTAGTTTCCACCGAATACTTCATCATAATTTAAAAAGCCATATGAGTATTCATCCTCATTGCTTGTGCCCCAATAGAAATTAATCTTTTCAAATTGTCTTGCCTTTTCATTTGTACCGGGAACAATGGATTCTACAATGTAGAGACGGCTGTTTACGCCCTTAACGTTTTCGTTACCTATGGCATTGTATACATGTGTATAGCGTATATCTTCAATATCTGTATAAGCTTCATTGAGATATGCCACAAATTCTTCTTCATAGGCAATCTTTTCTCCAAGACTGTCAACATAGGTGCGGTAAGTCTCGTCATTTATATCATAGGTCTTTTTAATGGCTTCTGATGTTGTGGTTGTCGGTTCGTTTATTGAAGTAGTTGTTGAAGTAGTAGTTGTTGTTAATTCGGATAATGAAGAAGTTGTTGTTGATAGAGTTGTAACTGTTGTCGTTTCAGCTGGTTCTGTGATTAAGTTTGTTGTAACAGTTGTTGAAACAAGCGAAGTCTCCGGAGTAACCGATTCCTGAGGTGCGTCTGCGCTTACCTGAGAAACTGTAGTGTATGAAGTCCATGTAACAGTTGATGTTTTCGCAGGATCTATATATGTAGTTATCGGCTCAGGTACAATAGGATCATATACAATGTTACTGCCTATAATTGAATAGGCTCTTTCAAATTTTACTGCATATTCATGCGCTGTAGAATTTTCGTGACAGTAGATTATTCCGTTAAAATCACCAGGTATCATACCCATAGGTGAAGCATATCCCCAGCTGTTTGTAAATACATTGGCAGAATCTTCTATAACACAATCCGGATTTTCGATTACAACATCTGTAAGCTTGCCACAGTTGTAGAATGCACTTTCACCAATTTCAATAACCTGTTCGGGAATTGTAATTTTTTCAAGTCCTGCACAAGCTTCAAAAGCATATCCGGATATTTTTGTTACATTTTCAGGTATTTCAAGTTCACCGGAGTAGGTAGTTCCGTCAACAAGGACATTATTTACAATAACAAGCGGATTTTCAGCTTTTTTGTTTTCAAGCCATTTGGTAGAGTCAAATGCCCAGTATTCTATAGAGTCGACAGTTGCCGGAATTGATATATTTTCAAGATTGGTACACTTATAAAAAGCATGATCAGAAATAGTTGTGACGCTTTCCGGAATATTTACATCTGTCAGAGCGTAACAGCAGTTAAAGAGATTTCTTGGAATTTCTGTAATATTTTCAGGCAGAGTCATTTCTTTTAAACTTTTACAACCTGAAAAGAGACCATCAGGAAGTTCTGAGAAGTCAGATGGAATGCTTATATTTTCCAGTTTATCACAGTCTGAAAATATATATGTTCCTAAGGAGGTAATTGTATCAGGTAATATAATTTCAGTCAGTTCATCACAGTTTTTGAAAGTACTATCAGCAATAGTTGTAACACTGTCT
>JAFQBO010000040.1 GCA_017416665.1 Oscillospiraceae bacterium | reverse complement strand
CATAAACTGTTGCTGTAGCACCTTTTTTGATTTCATCAAGTGAGTAGCTCGTCTTAGGCGAATTCATTTCAAGCCCTACAGAGCTTGTCACTGCTTCAGCCGTAAACGGCTTTCCCGTTGGCACAAATGCGTTTACAGTACGGAAAATTGCCGCTGTTACAACTCCCAGCCCACTTTTCAAAGTTTAATCAAAAACTCCTACTTTATATTTATACATTAATTATACATGAACTTATTACGTATCGCTTTTACATATAGTTAAGTTAATATCATTTTTAAACAAAAAACCGACACTCTGCAGTGCCGGTTATATAATCACGCTTTTTCAGCTGATTTTTCAAGGAAAATGTGTACTACTGCCGCTAAAGCTGCACCTGCCAAAGGAGCAACAATGAATATCCATACACATGAAATAGCATCTGTGCTGCCATTGATTGCTGAAACGATTGCAGGACCAAGACTTCTTGCAGGGTTTACAGATGTACCGGTAAAACCGATTCCGAAAATATGCACAAGTGTAAGAGTAAGACCAATGATAAGACCACCGAATGAACCGTGCTTTGCCTTTTTAGAAGTAACGCCTAAAATTGTGAGAACAAAAATAAAAGTAAGAACGATTTCGATGATAAGTGCCGCACCGATGCTGTCATTTACACCCGCAAGACCATTTGTACCATAAGCACCCGGATCATAATCAGCAAGGCTGAAGATTGCACCGAGAAGACCTGAACCTGCAAAAGCACCCAGGCACTGAGCCACAACGTAGCCTGCAAAATCCTTGATATTCATACCGCCTGTGATGAAAACGGCAAGAGAAACAGCAGGGTTTATGTGGCAACCGGAAATATTTCCTACACAATATGCCATGCCGACAATTACAAATCCGAATGCGATGGCTGTTAAGGCATAGCCAGCACCTGTATCACATCTGAGGAGCATTGCTGTACCACAACCGAGGATTACAAGAACTGCTGTTCCTATAAATTCAGCAAGATATTTTCCGATAGAATTCATATTATACCTCCAAATATTTTTCAAAAAGAAAACTCCGAAAAAATCGGAGTTTTCAATTTATAATTGAATTAAACTAGTCCAATTACTGTGGACCTAACTGACTCTTCTGAATATTGTTGAGACAGTATTCGATAAGCTTGTTGAGGTCGATGCTGTCGATAGCTTCATCATATGCAACGTTAGCCTGTACCTTAGCCTGGTTTTCTGAAACTGCATCACCATTACCTACTGGATAGATGTCACCGTTTGCAATAAACTTAGAAAGCTTTGCAATATCAGCAACTGAAACTGCACCATCAAGGTTTACGTCACCGTAGATATAGTCAACTGATGGGTCAACTGAACCTGTTGGTGCTGCTGTTGTTGATGGATCCTGTTCTGATGGATCATCTGATGGATCTTCTGATGGATTTGTTGATGGAGTTGTTGGATCTGTTGTAGTTGTTGGATCTGTTTCGATTTCGCCGTCTGCTTCAGCAGCTTCATCCTGCATGAATGATACTACCCATGCGAATGGTGAGTTCCAGTTGATTGTAACTTCGTTTGTTGACCAAGCTTCGATTGAGTCAACGTAGCATCTCTGTGAAGCGTTGTCTTCATCACCTGGAACGAATCCGAGAGCACGAACGTATGGATCCTGGAGACCAGCATTTGGACCACCTGACATTACGCCGTCCGGAGCCATTGGAAGAGTCTTGTCGAGTTCGTTAGACCAGTATCTGTGGTGTGGTCTTGAAATTGCGTATGAACCATAGCCTGTAACGAATGAAACTGAAAGTGGGTTACGTCCGAAGATGTAGTCCATAGCAGTTGCAACACCGTTCATGTACTTGATGTCGTCTGTTTCGTCATATGCGTAAGCCATGATCATAGCATTGTTGATAACGAATGAGTTTGAACCCCATTCATAACCCTTGATTACGAGGTCAGCAGGTAAGTTTACAGGGTCACTGTATTCTGCACCTTCATATGGGATACCATAGCCCTGAGCATTTTCCTTTTCAACATAGAGGTCAGCTGCTGCCTTCATTGAGTCAACGATTGACTTCTTGTTAGCGTCTGTGAGCTGTGTGAGCTTATCCTGGTTCAGATAGAGTGAGAGTGAACCACATGATGAAGTATTACCCCAGTTGAATGAACCGAATGAACCCTTGTTTTCACCACCTACGAGGTTTGAAAGTACCTGGAATGACTTGTCATATGATGCGAGGTCATCATAGTACTTTGAATCGCCTGTTGTAGCATAGAGTTCGCAAGCTGCCCAGTAAGCATCATCCTTAGAATCTGTATCACCGTAAGCACCGCCACCGATAGCCTGGTCAAGTGGTGGATAGAGTGACTGCTTGTTTGAAGCTTCTGCTGAAGTATATTCTTTCCAGTGTGTCTTGTAAGCATCGTATGAAGCCTTAGCTGCATCGAGATACTTAGCAGCCTTAGCTGAATCATATGGTTCCCAGAGACGTGCTG
>JAFQBO010000333.1 GCA_017416665.1 Oscillospiraceae bacterium | reverse complement strand
TTCGTTTCTTGCACAAGCAAGAAATGAACAAATATTTTGTAAGGTAAATATAAATTTAACTGTCTATGAAAATTTTACACATACATATTTTTCAATAACTATTGAAAAATATGAAAAAATGTGATAAAATAGATTAGAAAAATTTATGTAAGGACTGATTTAAATGAAGTATTTGGTAGTATTATTTGACGGTATGGCAGATTATCCTGTTGAACAGCTCGGCGGTAAAACTCCGCTTGAATATGCTGACACACCGAATATCGACAAGCTTGCAAAAACTGCAACAGCAGGTCTTATCAAGACTGTTGCTGATGGTTTAAAGCCTGGCAGTGACGTTGCAAACCTTTCTGTGCTCGGTTATAATCCTGATGACAGCTATACAGGTCGTTCACCTCTTGAGGCAGGCAGTATTGGTATTGATATGAAGGAAACAGACGTTTCATTCAGAGCAAACCTCGTTACACTTACTGACGAACCTGCATATGAAGACAAGACAATTCTCGATTACTGTGCAGACGATATTTCAACTGAAGATGCAGACGTTCTTGTGAAATTCCTTGCTGAAAAGCTCGACAATGAAGAATTCAAGCTCTACAGTGGTGTAAGCTATCGTCACTGCCTTATCTGGGATAAGGGTACACTTGATGTCGGCACACTTACTCCGCCTCATGACATCACAGGCAAGCCGATTAAGGAATATGTTCCGACACACGAAAACGCTCAGAAGCTTTATGACCTCATGAAGAAGTCATACGAACTCTTAAAGGATCATCCGTTGAACCTTGAAAGAGTAAAGAAGGGACTTCGTCCTGCAAACAGCATCTGGCTCTGGGGTGAAGGTGTCAGGGCAAACCTTATGAACTTCAAGGAAAAGTTCGGCGTAAAGGCATCTATGATTTCTGCGGTTGACCTGCTTAAAGGTATCGGTAAGTTTTCAGGTATGAACGTTGTTGAAGTAGACGGTGTAACAGGTTACATCGACACTAACTTTGAAGGTAAGGCACAGGCTGCCATCAATGAATTCAAAAACGGTCAGGACTTCGTTTACATTCATGTTGAAGCACCTGACGAATGTGGTCACAGAAATGAAATTGACAACAAGCCAAAGGCTATCAGCATCATTGACAAGGTGATTTTAGGACCTGTAACAGAATACCTTGCATCAACAGGAGAGGATTTCAAGGTACTGGTAACACCTGACCACGCAACACCGCTTTCACTTAAAACACATACAAACGATCCTGTTCCGTTCTTTATCTACGACAGCAGAAATCCTAAGAACGGCGTTGATACATTCAATGAAAATACAGCCAAGGAAACTGGTCTGTTCATTGAAGTGGGACATACACTGATGGAAAAGTTCATTAACGAATAATATGGTCAGAGAAATTGTAAAAAATCCGATGATACTTGCCTGTAAGTCTGAAAAAGCCACGAATTCCGATATTCAGACAGCTAAGGATTTATACGATACTGTTGTCGCCAATTCCGATCACTGTGTCGGAATGGCGGCAAACATGATAGGTGTGCATAAAACAATACTTGTGGCACTTGTTCAGAATAAGTATCAGATTATGATAAACCCGAAAATACTTTCAAAGTCGAAGGAAACCTATCAGACTGAGGAAGGCTGTCTGTCGCTTTCGGGTACGAGAACGGCTGTACGGTATAAGTCGATCACTGTTGAATATCTTGATATGAATTTCAGAAAGAATAAAAAGACTTTCCGTGATTTTGAGGCACAGATTATTCAGCATGAAATGGATCACTTTGAGGGTATACTCATTTAAAATTACGGGAGGCAGAATTATGTCAACTTTATCATTCAGAAAGACAAAACTTATAGCATTATCAGGTCTGCTTGCGGCAATGACATTTGTTGTTACCATGATACATGTTCCGACAGGCAACGGCTACACCCATGCAGGTGACGGCGTAATTTACCTCGCTGCATGTATTCTTCCGACTCCTTATGCTGTAACGGCATCTGCGATAGGCGGACTTATGTCAGATGGTCTGTCAGGTATGGCAGTATGGATTCCTGCGACAATTATCGTCAAAGCTCTTAC
>JAFQBO010000039.1 GCA_017416665.1 Oscillospiraceae bacterium | reverse complement strand
GCAGGATGAACAACCATCCCTTTCGGTTTATTTACCACAAGCAGGCTTTCATCTTCATAAACTATATCAAGCGGAATATCTTCAGGCTCTGTGTTAAGCTCTACAGGTTCGGGAATAATTATTTTTATGCTGTCACCCGATTTTTGCTTATAGTTTTTTGCAACGGTTTTGCCGTTTACCAGTACTCCGCCGTTTTCTATAAGATTTTGCAGTGCTGTTCGTGTCAGATCTGTAATCTGTTCTGAAAGCCACTTATCAAGGCGTAATTTATCAGCCTCCTGCGGTACTTCAAGAATTATTTCCTCATTCATGCTTTTTTACCTCTGCCTTTTTGTCGTCTTTAAAATCAAAGAAAATTATCTGAATAAGAAGAAGTATAACGCCAACTACAACACAGCAATCCGCAAAATTAAATATCGCAAATTCCATAAACTGAACGTCAAAATAATCCACAACTTTTCCATCACGGAACAGTCTGTCGATAATATTTCCAAGTCCACCGCTTACGATAAGAGTCATTGAAACAAGCGTCAGCTTTTCTTTGCAGTGCTTTATCATATACCAGCCACAAAAGACCATCAGTACAGCTGTCACAGCAACAAGAATCCATCTCATTCCGGAAAAACTTCCGAACAAAGCTCCATCGTTTTCAAGATAGGTAAGATTCATAACATCAAAATCACCGAATGAAATAAAATCCCTTGACGGCTGTCCTTTAAGATTGTCAATCGCCCATATTTTTATAATCTGATCAACACCCGTCAGAAGAACAATTACAACAAATGCTATAATTACAGGTAAAATATCAATCATCCTTTCTTTTCTTCTTCTTTCTTTGAAAAGAAAGAAGCAAAGAAACTTTTAGTTTCGCTTATACTTTAATTGAATTTGGCACTTTAAGCACGAAAAGATAAAACCAGTTGGTTTGAAAAACAAAAAAAGAAGCAAAGAAACTTTTAGTTCCGTTATCAGTTTAACTATAATTTTCCAAGCTATATGAATCATGATTAATTTGCTGACAGGGTTTCTTTATTAAACCTGAAACAACAAAAATAAATGAAAATATTATTCCATAAGAAAATCCGAATATATGTGTTAAAACAGATGACCAATTATCATTTGCTATAAAGAAATATATTATAATTATCAGTACATCTATTCTATACCATTTACATTGGAATTGGTCAGGAAAACGAAGATAACAAACTAAACATACAGCTATAAGTGCAAAAATCCCTCCGGATGCCCCACCGCCATAGTTAGGTTCAGAACTTGATACAATCCATGAAAATGTTATACCACCACATAAATCACTAATAAAGAAAAAGAATAATGTTTTCCATTTCCCTATAAATGGACTTATTAAAGAACCAATAGCTAATAAACCAATTACATTTCCAACTAAATGATATAAACCATAGTGAAGAAACGAGCATGTAATCCATCTGTAGTACTCTCCATTTATAAAATTCATACTACAAGCCCCAAGTAACTCATTAATCTCCGGCTTAATCTCCTTTATTATATATATAATGATAAAAATAATTGAAAGCAAAACAGCAATAATGTTATATCTAATCCATTTTGAAAATTTTATATACATATCCATTAAATCCCTTCATTATGATAAATTCAAATTTATCTGCACAATGAAATTTTACAGATACAAATAATTTAATATTTTCTATTAAAGGGGACGCTTTTTAAAACGTCCCCTTTATGGTTACAAAAAATTATTACTTAATAACAGATGCACATCTTTCACAAAGTGTCGGATGATCTGCATTTTTGCCTACTGTTTCAGAGTAGCACCAGCATCTTTCACACTTTTCGCCTGATGCCTTTACAACTTCGTAAGTTGTTTCACCATCAGCGTCAGCAGAAACTGATACACCTGAAACGATAAGAATATCTGCAAGCTGTGAAGCGAGATTATTATACTTGTCAGCCATTTCGCTGTTACAGTGAATAACAATATTCGCCTCAAGTGACTTACCGATTACCTTTTCGTTACGCTTTTCTTCAAGAACCTTGTTTACAGCTTCTCTGATGCCGTAAATGAAATCCCATTTTTCAACAAATTCATCTGTGAAGTCAACACCTGACTTTTCCGGCATCTGATTTAAGAAGATGCTTTCTGCATTGTCGTCCTTTGAATGCGGGAGATGAGTCCAGATTTCTTCAGCTGTGTAAGACATAATCGGTGCAATAAGTCTTGCAATACCGCTTAAAATCTTGTACATAGCAGTCTGTGCACTGCGTCTTTCAGCAGACTTTTCAGGAGTACAGTAAAGTCTGTCCTTGATAATGTCGAGATAGAAGTTTGACATGTCTGTTACGCAGAAATTATGAATGCTGTGGAATGCGATATGGAAATCAAATTCATTGTATCCGCCCTGCACCTTATCAATAAGGCTGTCAAGACGCATAATAGCCCACTTATCTATTTCAAGCATTTCATCATATGAAACGCTGTCTGTATCAGGATTGAATCCGTCACCGTTTGAAAGGTTACCAAGAATAAATCTTGCTGTATTTCTGATTTTCTTGTAAGCGTCAGAGAGCTGTTTTAAAATTTCAGGTGAGATTCTGATGTCTGAGTGATAATCAGATGACGCAACCCAGAGTCTTAAAATATCAGCACCGTACTGGTTGATAACGTCCATAGGATCAACACCGTTACCGAGAGACTTGTGCATAGCCTTGCCCTGTCCGTCTACTACCCAGCCGTGAGTGCATACGTTCTTGTAAGGAGCTGTTCCCTTGAACACTACTGAAGTAAGGAGTGATGACTGGAACCAGCCTCTGTACTGGTCAGCACCTTCAAGATAAAGATCAGCAGGCCAGTTGAGTGAATCATACTGTTCCATAACAGCTGTATGTGATACACCGCTGTCGAACCATACGTCCATGATGTCGTATTCCTTTGTGAATTCACCACAACCACAGTCACACTTAACTGTATCAGGAATAAATTCACTTACTTCTCTTGTCCACCATGCATCTGAGCTTTCCTTGCGGAAAAGTTCTGAGATAGCCTTGATTGTTTCATCATTTACGATTGGCTTACCACAGTCCTTACAGTAAATAATCGGAATTGGCACGCCCCATGTTCTCTGTCTTGAGATACACCAGTCTGATCTGTCACGAACCATACCCTTGATTCGTTCTTCACCCCATGCAGGAATCCAGTTTACACTTTCGATAGCCTTGATTGCTTCATCCTTAAAGCCGTTTACTGAGCAGAACCACTGTTCTGTTGCACGGTAAATAATCGGACTGTGACATCTCCAGCAGTGCGGATACTGGTGAGTAATTTCCTGACTTGCAAGAAGTGCACCTGTTTCCTTAAGCTTTTCAGCAATAGCCTTGTTAGCTTCGTTTGTATCAAGACCTGCAAATTCGCCTGCTTCTTCTGTCTGCTTACCCTTTGAGTCAACGCATACAAGAATACCGATGTCATCGTAATTCTTACATACTTCAAAGTCCTCTACACCGTAACCAGGAGCTGTATGTACACAGCCTGTACCGCTTTCGAGTGTTACATGGTCACCTACGATAACCGGTGAAAGTCTGTCATAAAGCGGATGCTTTGTCTTGATATTTTCAAGTTCTGCACCTGTGAATGAACCAACAGTTTCATAGTTTTCAATACCTGCTGATTCCATTGTAGTCTTTACAAGTTCAAGTGCCATTACATAATATTCATCACCGTTTTTAACGAGTGTGT
>JAFQBO010000332.1 GCA_017416665.1 Oscillospiraceae bacterium | reverse complement strand
TGTAGGGGCGAGCATTGCTCGCCCGCAAAATAAATTATAATTCAAACGGGCGACCAATGGTCGCCCCTACAGAAAATCAATTACTTAAAATAAATCGTCGTGCATTAATTATAATTTACGATTAAATTGTGCCCGAAAATGTCCAGTCGGGACACCGACAAATAAAAATTTATCTTTACTAACGGTTTTTTAATATATCATATCAGAATACATTACACGATATTTTGAATTAATATCATTCTCGCCACTATACGAATCCTTTTTAGTTTTGGTTTTGAATTCTAATTTTGCGTCCGTTCCATCAACCCAAGGAATTTTTATATTAAAAGTTCTCGGTTTTCCTGTTGTTCCTGAGATATAGAGTGTTGCACCGAAGGTTTTGCAGAAACGGTTTATAATAAACAATTCATTGCTATATTCATCTCCGTTGTAAAGCTTTACAAATCTTGAAAATCTGCTTTCGGAAATATCCGTACCGCATTGATCTGCCGAAACAGTAAGTGATACACAAAAATTGTCGTTTTCAATGCTTTTTCTTTCAGCAGTAATATTTATTATATTGTTTTCAGGATTGGCGTCATTTACAAGAACAACAAGCGACATAAGAAACATTTCAAGTCTGTCACAATCCGTATCTATATAAAGCTCTTTTTCTATATCTGACTCAACTGTAAATTTACTTCCGAGAACATCTGACGAAATAAAAACAAATTCTTTAAGATATTCCGAAAAATCAATTGTACTTATTTCGATATTGTTATCTGAGTAATTGATGAGTTCCAACACCCCATTTGTCGCATTGAGAAGCTTACAGCAGTTTCCGACAGCTATGTCAATATATTTAAGCTCGTCAGTATTTTCATTCTGAATCAGCATTTTTTTCAGTTTGTCCGTTGAAACGCATATCCCTGAAACCGCATTTCTTATCGCTCCGGACTGATTTATAAGTACTTCCCTTACACCACATCTCGAGGCATACGAATACATGACGTCCCTGCCATCTGACGAAATAACATAAACTCCGTTTTCCACTTCAGGATAATTTATAACATTACATTCATAAATAAGCCCACAATGATGAACATAATATTTTCCACTTGAAAGTATCTTCTTTTCATTCGGAAAAAGCATTGAACAGTTCTGACCGCAGCATGAAAAAATCTCATCAGCTCTGTTAAACCACAGAATATCAAAATCATAATTGGTAATAATAACATTGTCTGATGAATACGCAAAAACTGATTTAAGATTATCCATAATCATTCTCCTTCCTGTTCATAAAAATATACCTTATTGACAGTTTGTGTCATGATTTGTTTTAAAACACATCATTTTGTAGTAATTTTATTATACAAAATTTTTTATGATAAGTAAAGGGAAAAATAATTTTTTAATCAGTTTGTGCAAAACACACAAACCACATATAGTAAAAGGTCGGTTTTTATACTTTATTTTACATTATGTGAAAATTGTGGTTATTTTTTTATCAGAATACTTGAAATTTTTGCGGTTTTGGTGTACAATAAGTATATAAAAATTTAGGAGGTAATTTCCAATGTCAGTAAAAGTTGCTATTAATGGTTTTGGTCGTATCGGCCGTCTCGCATTCAGACAGATGTTTGGTGCTGAAGGTTATGAGGTAGTTGCTATCAACGACCTTACAAAGCCTTCAATGCTCGCTCAGCTTCTCAAGTATGATACAGCTCAGGGTGGCTACTGCGGCAGAATCGGCGAAAACCTTCACACAGTTGAAGCTAACGACGAAGCTGGTACAATCACAGTAGACGGTAAGGAACTCAAGATCTACGCTAAGGCAGACGCTAAGGAACTCCCATGGGGCGAAATCGGCGTTGACGTAGTTCTCGAATGCACAGGTTTCTACTGCTCAAAGGAAAAGTCACAGGCTCACATCGATGCAGGTGCTAAGAAGGTTGTTATTTCTGCTCCGGCAGGCAATGACCTCAAGACAATCGTTTTCAGCGTAAACGAAAACACTCTTACAGCTGATGATAAGATCATCTCAGCTGCTTCATGCACAACAAACTGCCTCGCTCCTATGGCTGACACACTTAACAAGTATGCAGAAATCCAGAGCGGTATCATGAGCACAATTCACGCTTACACTGGTGACCAGATGATTCTTGACGGTCCACACAGAAAGGGTGACAAGAGAAGAGCAAGAGCTGGTGCTGCTAACATCGTTCCTAACTCAACAGGTGCTGCTAAGGCTATCGGTCTTGTAATTCCTGAACTCAACGGCAAGCTCATCGGTTCTGCACAGAGAGTTCCTGTTCCAACAGGTTCAACAACAATCCTTACAGCTGTTGTTAAGGGTACAGACGTAACTGTTGACGGTATCAACGCTGCTATGAAGGCTGCTGCTTCAGACAGCTTCGGCTACAACGAAGATGACATCGTTTCATCAGACGTTATCGGTATGAAGTACGGTTCACTCTTTGATGCTACACAGACAATGGTATCAAAGGTTGCTGATGATCTTTATGAAGTTCAGGTTGTTTCATGGTACGACAACGAAAACTCATACACATCACAGATGGTTAGAACAATCAAGTACTTCGCTGAACTTGGCTAATAAAAAACCATATAAACAAAAACCGACGGCTTTTGCTGTCGGTTTTTTTGTTGGTCTTTAATTTCTGTACTTTTCTTGCTTGCACAAGAAAAGTACCAAAAGAATGCATAAACTTTTTTCTTTTCTTCGAAATAGAAAAAAGTTTAATCAAAAAAGAAAAAATTCAGAGCATAACTGCTACAAAATATTCTACGGCAGTTTTTAGATATGTACCGCTAAATCACGCCTTCGGCTGGAATCTTTTCTGATAAAGACAGAATAACTTTCTTTGTGCGGTATTGCCTTAATAATAAAACTGAAAGGACGATCAAAAAATCGCCCTGAGTTTTGCAAAAAAGTTCATTTTATGATAGCGGGCGACCCACTGGTCGCCCACTATTTTTAGGTTTTCTACAGTCTGAGGACAATCTTTTTCTCACCCTTTTTATCAGTAATCACCTGATGTATCCGTCATAAGCCTAAACTCTATATCAAAATAGCTTACCTTGCCATCATCAGAAACCCTTGCACATTTTGCTTTTACAGTGTCTCCGCCTTTTTTACCTCTTATAGCCTGCTCGAGTGTATCATAATCGCTTACCTTTACACCATCAACAGAAACAATAAAATCATTCTTTTTAAGCTCTGTATTTGAAATGTCACAATCCTTGCTTATGTCATCAATCCAAAGCGTATTTTCAAGCTCTTTCGGAATATCAAAACCGAATTCTTCCTTAAACATAACATTCATATAGTCAGCATATGCTGTATAGAACGTAATACCTATCCTCACTCGTCCGCTGACATAGCCCTGTGAAATAAGTTCTTCTATAATAGGCTTTGCTTCGTTTATTGTAATTGCAAATCCAAGACCTTCCGTTGTAGTGGTTGCATACTTTGATGATGTTATGCCGATAACCTGTCCGTACATATTAACCAATGCACCACCAGAGTTTCCCGGACTAATTGCGGCATTTGTCTGAATACAGTTCATTTCAAAACCTGTTGTATCGGTTTTGATTTTTCTGTTAAGACCTGAGACAATGCCGTCTGTAATTGAACCTGTAAGCCCTGCCGGATTTCCCACAACCACAACAGACTCACCCTGTATCACCTCATCTGAATTGCCAAACTGTGCAGGTATAAGTCCGACAGCCTCGATTTTTATTACAGCAATGTCCGTTTTGGCATCTCTGCCTGTTATCTGAGCTTCATATGTTTTACCATCATGTGTTTTTACAATATGCTTTTCCATGCCATCAAGAACATGTGTATTTGTAACGATATAACCATTATCCGAAATAACTATTCCTGAACCACTTCCTGTTATAACGTCTGAATTTTTATCTGTATAGGTATATATCTCCACAATCTGCGGTCTTACGACATCAGCAAGTCCTTCAACAGTATATCTGCCGTTTTCGTCAACAAAATTTTCAACGTTGTGAGGTTTGCCTGATACGTTAAGTATGAAATTATCAGGTCTGCCATTGGCAATCTGATGAATGTTACTTTCGGAAATATCAGAAACAATACAGTAAACTGATGCCGCTGTTATGGAAAGCGTTGTAATACATGCAAGTACGACAAGAAGTACCTCAACAAAACGGCTGTTTTTCTTCTTTACTGCTGAACCGTTACTGTCAATATTACGAAATATATCATCTTCTATACTTGAAAAACGTTCTGTTATATTGTCTGTATTTTCTGTTATTTCTGTGGTCTCTGTTGTTTGTATTTGTTCCTCTGATTCCTTTTCTTCAAGAATTTTCCTTGCATTTTCCGGAGTCAGTAAAAGTTCGTTTAAATTTTCATTCTGTTCGTTCATTTCATCATTCACTTTCAAATTTATATCCTACTCCCCATACGGTTTTAACTTTCCATCTGTCTGAAACACCTTCAAGCTTTTCTCTTATTCTGTTGATATGTACATCAATGGTTCTTGCGTCACCATAGTAATCAGTACCCCACACAGCATCAAGAAGCTGAGTCCGTGTATAGACTCTGTTAGGATGCGACGCCATGAAGTAAAGGAGTTCAAGTTCTTTCGGCGGAATTTCTGTATTTTCACCATTTATTATAAGCTTGTATTCAGAAAGATTTATATTGATATTATCGAAATACAGTTGTTCAACCTGCTCAGAATTATTTATTCCTGCTCTTCTTGATACAGCTTTTATTCTTACAACAGCCTCTCTGGGATCAAAGGGCTTTACAATATAATCGTCTGCTCCAAGCTCAAACCCTAAAATTTTATCGGAAATATCGGACTTGTTTGTAATAAATATAACAGGCGTCTTGCTTTCCCTTCGTATTTTACGACATATCTCCCATCCGTCTTTTCCCGGAAGTTCAACGTCCAGCAACACAATTTCAGGTTTAAAGACTTTGAATTTCATCATTGCCTCATTACCATTTTCCGAAGAAATTACATTGTAGCCTTCTTTTTTAAGATGTGGTTTAAATTCGTCTTTACTCCACTTGTCGTTATCCACTATTAAAATATTGATCACTTTTTTCACCAGATTACTGCTTTATTACCATAATATTTCTTAGGTTATATTAATTTTATCAAATATCAACATGATTGTCAATAAAAAGAGACGCTTTTGTTTCGACACCATTCGACAAATTTTGACATTTTAATTATTCCATATTAATATGCTCACTCCTTTATTGTGAATATATCCAATCCGAGCCAATATTATCTCTTATATTTGTACAATACTACAAAATTTCCGTTCAGTGATAAAATACGCTTGATTTTTCTGAAAAAATTGGTAAAATAATAATTAGCACTCGTTAAGTTTGAGTGCTAAAACAAAAAAACTTTCAGGAGGAATAAATATGACTATCAGACCACTGGCAGACAGAATCGTTATTAAGATGACAGAATCTGAAGAAACAACAAAGGGCGGTTTAATCCTTGCAGCCGCATCAAAGGAAAAGCCACAGATTGCAGAGGTAGTTGCAGTAGGTCCTGGCGGCGTTGTTGACGGCGAAAAGATTGAAATGTATTTAAAGGTTGGCGACAAGGTTTTACTCAGCAAGTATGCCGGCACAGAAGTCAAGGTTGACAATGTTGAATACACAATCCTCCGTCAGTCTGAAGTTCTGGCGATTGTAGAATAATAAAACATTATAAATAAAGGAGATTGATTACCATGGCAAAGGATATTAAATATGGTGAAGAAGCAAGAAAGTCATTACAGTCAGGTATCGACAAGCTTGCTGATACAGTTAAAATAACACTTGGTCCTAAGGGCAGAAACGTAGTTTTAGACAAGAAGTTCGGTGCACCACTCGTTACAAACGATGGCGTTACTATCGCTAAGGAAATCGAACTTGAAGACGCATTTGAAAACATGGGTGCTCAGATGCTTAAGGAAGTTGCTACAAAGACAAATGACGCAGCAGGTGACGGTACAACAACTGCTACTCTCCTCGCTCAGGCTATGATCCGTGAGGGTATGAAGAATATCGCTGCAGGTGCAAACCCTATGATCGTTAAGAAGGGTATGGCAAAGGCTGTTGATACAGCAGTTGAAACTGTAATTTCAAATTCAAAGACAGTTGAAGGCAGTGCTGATATTGCAAGAGTTGCAACAGTTTCTTCAGCTGATGAAAAGGTTGGCGAACTCATCGCTGATGCTATGGAAAAGGTTACAGCAGACGGCGTTATTACTATTGAAGAAAGCAAAACTGCTGAAACATACAGCGAAGTTGTTGAAGGTATGCAGTTCGACAGAGGCTACATCTCACCTTACATGGTTACTGATACAGAAAAAATGGAAGCTGTTTATGACGATCCGTTCATCCTTATCACAGACAAGAAGATCGCTTCAATTCAGGAAATTCTTCCGCTTCTCGAACAGCTTGTACAGTCAGGCAAGAAGCTTGTTATCATCGCTGAGGACATCGAAGGCGAAGCTCTTACAACACTTATCCTTAACAACCTCAGAGGTACATTTAAGTGTGCAGCTGTCAAGGCTCCAGGCTTTGGTGACAGACGTAAGGAAATGCTCAAGGACATCGCTATCTTAACAGGCGGTGAAGTAATTTCAGAAGAACTCGGTCTTGAACTTAAAGACACTACTATTGAACAGCTCGGTCAGGCACGTCAGGTTGTTATCCAGAAGGAAAACACAATTATTGTTGATGGTGCAGGCGACAGTGCTGAAATCGCTAACAGAACTGCTCAGATTAAGGCTCAGATTGAAACTACAACTTCAGATTTCGACAAGGAAAAGCTCCAGGAAAGACTTGCAAAGCTTTCAGGCGGTGTTGCTGTTATCAAGGTTGGTGCGGCTACTGAAATCGAAATGAAGGAAAAGAAACTCAGAATCGAAGACGCTCTCGCAGCTACAAAGGCAGCTGTAGAAGAAGGTATCGTTGCCGGTGGTGGTACAGCTCTTATCAATGCTATTCCGGCTGTAGAAAAGCTCACAGAACAGCTTACAGGCGATGAAAAGACAGGTGCTCAGATCATCCTCAAGGCACTTGAAGAACCTGTACGTCAGATTGCCAAGAATGCAGGTCTTGAAGGAAGCGTTATCATTAACGAAATTATCAAGTCCGGCAAGGTTGGTTACGGTTTCGATGCGTACAACGAAGTTTATGTTGACATGATTCCGTCAGGTATCGTTGATCCGACTAAGGTTACACGTTCAGCACTCCAGAATGCTGCATCAGTATCAGCTATGGTGCTTACAACAGAAAGCCTCGTTGCAGATATTCCTGCTCCGGAAGCTGCTCCTGCTATGCCACAGGGCGGTATGGGAATGGGCTACTAATAAAGCTTTTTACAATCCTTCTTATTATTTTATTATACAAAATCCGTACTGTTGTTTGCAGTACGGATTTTTTAGTTTGTCGAAAAAGTTTGTATTTCAAAACTAAAAGTTTCGGTCAAGCCTTTTCAAAGGCTTGCGGGGTCGAGGGGCAGAGC
>JAFQBO010000331.1 GCA_017416665.1 Oscillospiraceae bacterium | reverse complement strand
GATACAAATTCGTTTCTCCCGATTTTAAGACGATATTGTAGCATATCGTTGTCAATTTTTTAATTCTGTACGATTTATTTTCTTGTTAAGTAACATTTTTAAAGCTTATCATAGGAAATTAGCAATGTATTCCTCTATTTTTGTTATTGCTTTATATTATATCACATAATCACTATTATTCAAGATAATATCACACAAAACAGATAAGAGGATATTATGACAAATACCTTGATCCGGAAAAAACGCCTTCGCCGGAGGATCTCGGCATTCTTGCAGCGACAGAGCAAGCCAGAAAAGTTTTTGACCAAAATCTTGAAACAAAATAGGTATGAAGTTGTAAGTGCAGAAAATGATGAACTACTTGTTAGTATAACTCAGATTAAAATTAGTCTGAACGGTTTCGCAAAGTAACAAAAATCTCTGACCGATATAAAATGGTCAGAGATAAATTTTTAATATCAAAATAGTATCATAGAAATGTATCATTTTTTCTGAAAATCATCAAGCCTGAGCTTTTTTCTGAATTTTTCTTCGGTAGGAAGATATGTCATATATTTCGAAGCGAATATCTGTGTGTTTCCTTCGGGTAGAGTATATTTTACAACAGCATCGCTCTTATTGGTACATAGTACAATTCCAATAGGTGGATTATCACCTTCGTTCATAAGCTCTCTTGTGTAGTAATTCACATACATTTGCATTTGTCCGAGGTCTTGATGAGTAAGGCCGCCAAGTTTTAAATCTATGAGAACAAAGCATTTCAGAATGTAGTTGTAAAACACCAGGTCAATATAAAACTAACTTCCGTCAAAAGTTATTTTCTTCTGACATGCTACGAAGCTGAATCCTCTGCCGAGTTTAAGAAAAAATTTCTGCAGGTGGTCGATAAGTGCTTGTTCCAAATTCTTTTCGTAAAAATGTGGATTCTGAGGTAAGTCTAAAAATTCAAGTGCATAAGGACCATGAATAATCTTTTCATATTTAGGCTTAGGCTCTGTTATCTGAATTTCAGCTGAAACAGCTTCTTTTTCCTGACTTGAAAGTAAACGTTCGTAGAACAACGTATTTATCTGGCATTCAAGCTGACGAACGCTCCAACCTGATTTAGCACACTCATCGATGTACCACTCTCTGCGTTTTTCATCAGAGATACGTATAAGGATACGATAATGTGACCAACTTAATTGTGAACACAGTGTGTTCGTATTTTGATACATAAGATAGAGTTTTCTCATCATCTGCAAATTACGAACAGTAAAGTCCGTCCTAAATTCAGACGTCAGTTTTTCAGAGAGATACTTGAGTAAGCCTTTACCATACTCAGCACGTTCGTTTTCACCGCAAGCAATATAAATCTGCTCTCCGATTTTCCAGCCTGTACCATTGCTTAATTTACAACAGAATATGTATTGCTATGTACAATAATAACGTTATTTCTTATTTTTAAATATGTTTCACTTGCGTTTTTAGATAAAAGCTCTTCATTATTTACAGTTATGTTGTTATTTTTAGGCATAGCACACTTTCATAGCAGAAATGGATCTTATTGTTCTTAATTATACCATGTTTTACAGAAATGTTTAATAGCACGATTTGTGATTTTAAAATATAGTTTCTTAAACAACATTTGATTTTTTTTACTGTTTATGTTATACTAAAAGAAAAGAAATTCGGAGGTGAATTACATGGAACGGTACTTTAATATTACAGGCTGCTGTAACCCTGTAAATCATTATATGGTAAATCTTGACAGCCGTCTCGCTAAGATAAAAAAGATGGTTGACAGAGGGCAGTATTTCTGTATTAATAAGGGCAGACAATACGGAAAAACTACAACTCTTTCAGCTTTGGAAAATTATCTTAAAGATGATTATATTGTTTTAAGTATGGACTTTCAGTTACAGATGAGCAGTGCAAAGTTTGTGACAGAACAGGCATTTGTAAAGGGATTTGCTGAAGCTTTTGTTGAAACAATAAGCTTTACTTCTGAATATGAATTATGTAGTACTGATGATTTTAAAGATGTAAATGATATGGTGGGTCTGTTCAGAAAATTAAGCTTTATTTGCAGTAAAAGCAGACTTCCGATTGTAATGTTTATTGATGAAGTTGACCAGGCTTCCAACAATCAGGTATTCCTTGATTTTCTTGCACAGCTCAGAGGTTACTATCTTAAAAGGAATAAGTGTGTGACGTTCCAGTCAGTAATACTTGCCGGTGTTCACGATATAAGAAATCTTCGTCAGAAAATCCGTCCCGATTCGGAGCATAAGCATAACAGTCCGTGGAATATTGCAACTCCTTTTGAAGTGGATTTAAGCTTTTCTGCTGATGATATTGCAGGTATGCTTACAGAATATGAAAATGACAATCATACAGGAATGAATATTCCAAAGATTTCACAGCTGATTTATGATTATACATCGGGTTATCCTGTACTGGTTTCAGGAATATGTAAATATATAGATGAGCAGGGCTTAACATGGGACAATGACGGAATTGTTTCAGCAGTAAAGCATATCATTAATGAAAAAACTCCATTGTTTGAATCACTTATAAACAAGCTTGAGGATGATGAAGCTTTATGTAAACTTGTATATGCCGTATTGTTTCAGGGTACTGCAATTCTATTTAATGCCTACGACTCTGCAATTAACAATGCATTTATGTACGGATTTGTAAAAAACAGTAATGGTAAACTTGTTATTGCAAACAGAATTTTTGAAACTGTGATTTACGACTGGTTTATCTCAGCAGAAATTACAAACAGTCTGATTTTTAATGAGGGTGCCAATGATAAACCGCAGTTTATCAAAAATAATTCTCTTGATATGAAACTTATAATTGAAAAGTTTATACAGCATTTTAATGACATCTATGGCTCTCAGCCTGATAAGTTCAAGGAAGACGATGGAAGAAAGTTATTCCTGCTCTATCTCCGACCGATTATAAATGGCATTGGCAACTACTACATTGAAGCTCAGACCCGTGATATGAGAAGAACAGACATAATAGTTGATTATTGTGGTAAGCAGTATATAATTGAACTTAAAATCTGGCGTGGCGATGAATATAATACTCAGGGTGAGCAGCAGCTTTGTGAATACCTTGATTATTACCATATTGACACAGGTTATCTTCTGAGCTTTAATTTTAACAAGAATAAGCAGACAGGAATGCACACTCATAATATTAATGGACGAACTATTATTGAAGGTATAATATAAGAACAAGGCGTTATCGTTATATGATAACGCCGTATTTTTATCCATGTGTAACAGGAATCACAGGTTTTAATAAGTTCCTTTTATATTATGTTATAGTATTATATATTTGAACATACTTTTTATTCTTAAAGATATATAGAACTTCAAAAGCCTGTGTAGTCCGTTACATTTTGCCTACTTTATATACACCAATTTCCCTCTCGATTTTCTGTTAAT
>JAFQBO010000038.1 GCA_017416665.1 Oscillospiraceae bacterium | reverse complement strand
CTGCCCGAAAGCACCCTTATTATGCTTGTTTCGGCGTTTATGGGCTATGACAATACAATGAACGCCTACAGGACTGCCGTTAAGGAGAAATACAGATTTTTCAGCTTCGGTGATGCTATGGTGATATTATGATACATAAAATATGCAGTTTTTTTGATGACGATTTGCGATATAATTTTCTTATTCCATTGATTATGTCATTACCTTTATTCATTCTTTTTTCATATTCACACATGTCACTATTTTGGGATATGAATATCAAAGAACCGGAATTTATTTATGAGCTTTTATTATTGATGTCATTACTTATTGGTGATGGTATATTACTTGAAATATCTTCATTTTGCATTGCTTTATTTTCATTTTTCTCCATTATTTCAGCTATTATTTCAAGAATTATATATTCATCGGAAAACATACAAAAATACCGTAAACTTATGATATTATGTTATGTTTTTGTATCTTTGGAATTTATTTTGTTTTGCAGTCCTTTGCTTATCCTGATTATTGTTATGCCATATCTTGCTGTATTTTTTATAATAGCTGTTTTATTAATTGTATGTCTTATACGGCGTGGAATTAAGAATACAATGTCAGACACTATTCTCAATTTTGTTAAGGAAAAATAAAATGATGCTATGAAAGAATTTTGTATTTATGTTCATTTCTTGCTTGTGCAAGAAACGAACCAAAGAACACATAAACTTTCTTTCCCGAAAGAAAGTTTAATCAAAGAAAAATTTCAACTGCATGCTGTTTAAAAACTCAGACTGTTTCCCATTAAAAGCACAATCACACCCGATATAAAGCAAACTGTTTCGGATAGTCTGCATGAAACGCAGAATAAAAATCACAGTAAATGTGTAAAGGAGGAAGAAAATGAATAAATTAAGAAAAATTATAACAGCACCTCAGAATATAAATTTTGTTGTTATGATGATTCTTTCATTATTTCTCATAGGTTATGCAATAAGTAGTTTTTCAAGGATTAATGTTAATGAATGGCAGGAATTTTACTCTCATTTCAACCTGCTCGAAATTATTTTAATAGACACTTTCAGATATCTGATTCACAGACCAAGTGATAATTTTATTTTAGTTTTTGATGTGTTCATGTCTTTTGTTGTTGGAATAACAATTTTTCTGTTCACGCTGGTTTCAAGAATAATAATTTACGAAAAAACAGTTCAGAGGTTACAGACATACAGATTACTGCTGATTGCCGGATATGTAATTTCAGGTATTTTAGGTCTTCCTTATGCTCTTGTTATGGCAATTCATTATGATAACATAAAAATTATTTCTTTTGTGGTTGAAGTACTGATTGTATTTATGATTTTTAATGTATATAAAACAAGTAAGAAAATAAAGGAGAAGGAAAATGAACAAATTTAAAAAATTCATATTTCGCCCCGAAAACACAATTTTTCTTATGATGATAATTTTAACGCTGGTTGCTTTTTTGGTATTAATTAACAATATTCTCTATTATCAGGCTTCACTTATAGAGTTTGAGGAATTTAAACAAGAGTTTGAACATATACGAACAGATGACAGTGCTGTTGCATTTGCAGCAACACCGATATATGGTTTTGAATATATGTTTGAAAGTCTTGGTAATGATTTATATTCTTTTTTTGCAATAAAGGTATTTTCGATAATAGTACTGATAAGCCTTGTAACTTCAATAATTTTAAGAATTATTATAATAAGAAAAACAAACAAAACACTAATTGCTTACAGAATTATTGCGTCTTTGTATTATTTGTCAGCAATTTTGGTTTGGGGAATTTTTATCTTATTTCCGATATTTGCAGTTGGATTTGGAATAATAGATAAGCATACTATGTTAGCGATAGTTGTTGCAGTTATATCAGCAATATTTATTGTTATGTGCATGAAAAAAACATTTTCAAAAAAGCTTGCGGAGGTGAACGAAAATGAAAAAATTTCTTAAAGATCCGATAAAATATAACCTGTTTTTTCTGACAGCATTTCCGGTAATATTCATTATACTGGGCTTGCTGAGTAAATTTTCAGATAAAGCAAAAACTGTATTTTTCGCACCTGTGTTTATCTACACATACATAGTTGAACGACTTGAAAAGATCTTCGGTTTTGATCCTCAGTTTTTATATGATTTATCGGCGAAAGTATTCCATTCACGTTTTTTCTGGGTAATTTTATACATTATACTTTTTGCTTTAACGGTAATTGCCTGCCGTTTCGGACTGAATGAAAAAACAAAAGCCTATAAAATACTGTCAATTATTATTTATGCAGTATGGTTCTGCCTTATAAATTCAACATTTATACGTCTTGGTGTGTTGCTTATAAATTCTGCCGGAATTGCTGTAATTCTGATTTTGTTTTTACCTGTAAATCTGCTTATCGCATCAGGTATTGGTAAAACGGTTTCAGTAGGAAAAGAGAAAATTATTGTTGAATATGAGGAGGAATAGGAAATGAAAAAACGAATGGGTGTAAAAGCAGTATTTTTAATGCTGGGCAGTATTTTTTTTATTATCGGCTTAGTGTTTGCGATAATAGGCGGTGTCAGATATGCAGATCATAAATCATTTATGAAAACTGCTGAAACTACATGGGCGGAGATTATCGATATTGAAGAAGACGTTTACTATCGCAAAGGAAGAAGAAGAACCCATTATCATGCATGGGTTGAGTATATTGTTGATGATATTATCTATAATCAGAAGCTTGACACCTACAATTCGTCTATGTACATAGGAGCAGATATTGAGGTTTACTATGACCCTGCCGATCCGTCAGATGTAAGAACGGAATCAGAAGCATTTGAGATTATTTTTATATGCATGGGCGGAGCTTTTATGGTTCCAGGAGCTGTTTTCTTGATAATAGTAATTGCTAAAAACAGGAAAATAAAAAATCTTAAACAAAACGGTGAAGCACTTACGGGAACAATAGTAAATATCACTCAGAATATGGCTATAAGGATTAACGGCTGCCATCCGTTTAAGGCAGAGTGTGAGGTTGTAAATCCTTTTGACAGCGAAAGATATCTTTATAGTTCCGAAAACATCAACGCTGATATTTCACAGTTTATAGGAAGTCAGGTTACTGTATATGTTGACAAAAATAAGAAATCAAAGTATTATGTAGATATGGACGAACTTTTCAAAAATTATTACGAACAAAACAAAATTCACGATTTCAGATAATAGGGATGATATTATGGAAAAATTTAATGATTGGGTAAAACAACCTGTTAATTATAACTTTTTTATTATTTCGATAATATCATCAATATTGCTTATTTTTGCAATTATTTTCGGAATAGATTGTATTTTATCAGAAATTGAACTTGCAGAATTGAAAAACGATATTCGTAATACCGAACCGGATGACACTGTAGGCGGTTCTGCTATTCTGTTTTCAGGAACGGCATATTTCATGGGCTCACTAGGATTAGGTCTTGAATGGGTTTTCTGTGTTATTTGTCCTGCATTTATCGGAATTGTTTCTGAAATATTTGCACTTATAGCAAAAAAAGTACATAAAAAAGAAAAAATTACAGCATACAGAGTACTTATGACATTATGTTATCTGAATTTTTTTATACCTGCAATTATTGTTATATTTTTTTGTCTGGCAGAAATCGAATGGTTTACAGTTTTGTTGCTTTTATATAATATTGCAGAATTGGTTACATTGATAATCACAATGAAAAATACATATTCAAAAAGAATACTGAATTAAAGGAGTTATTATGTATACATTACTCAAACAGGAAGGAAAAGCAAGACGAGGACAGTTTGAAACGGTACACGGAACATTTCAGACACCTTGCTTTATGAACGTAGGAACAGCAGCAGCCATCAAGGGCGGTATTTCATCGCTTGATCTTGTCGATCTGAAATGTCAGGTTGAACTTTGCAACACATATCATCTGCATCTTCGTCCGACTGACAAAGTAATAAAGGAAATGGGCGGACTTCACAAGTTCATGAACTGGCAAAGACCTATTCTGACAGACAGCGGAGGATTTCAGGTATTTTCTTTAGCCAAGCTGCGTAAAATAAAAGAGGAGGGCGTTTACTT
>JAFQBO010000330.1 GCA_017416665.1 Oscillospiraceae bacterium | reverse complement strand
GCTTATCATGAAAAGTATATAGCGTTTGATAAATTCCTTTGTTGACATAGCGACACCTCCTTTATGCAGTACATAATTATAGTATGAGTACTGTCATGGAAAAGGAAGCATGTCATCTTTTATCATAAAGCTGTAAAACCATCATAAAGCCGTTATAAAAACTGATCAGAAAAGTTCCTCCTCGGAAGAAGAAGAACTTTTATTTTTTTGCTGCAATGCATTCCATATCTTTTCCGCAGCATTTTGGTACGGAATAAAGCTTTAAAATAATAGATGACATTTTCTTTTCTCTTCCGCATTTTGAACATTTATATTTTTTCCATGAATACTCATGCTGAACTATTTTTCTTCTGTATTCGGGTACTTTTTCATCTTCATTGTTACTGATAAAATAATCATTCATAATAGAATTTCTCCCTTCGTATTTTGTTTTTATTAAATAAATTTTTATGTTTTTCTTTAGTTATATTATAACATGAAGCCAAAAATATTTCAATATGTTTTTGCAAAATCGTCGTTTTGTACAAAATTCATGCGTAAAAATCCTCTTGCAAACATTTCTTTTGTGTAGTATAATTAAAGTGAAAAATCATTTAAAAAAAGAGGTGTAAACATGTCCGCTTTCGTTGTTAAAGGTGATATATTTTACTGTAAAAGTCTGTCTGAAACTGTGTCTGTAAAAGATGGTTATGTTGTCTGTATTGATGGAAGATCGGCAGGAGTTTTTGAAGTACTTCCCGAAAAATTTGCAAGTCTGTCCATACATGATTACAGCGGAAAACTGGTTATACCGGGGCTTTGCGATTTGCATATCCATGCTCCTCAGTACAGCTTTCGTGGTACGGGAATGGATCTTGAGCTTCTTGACTGGCTTTCACGCTATACCTTTCCCGAGGAAGTGAAATATGCCGATACGGATTACGCATACAGGGCGTACAGTATTTTTGCAGATGATATGAAAAAAAGTGCGACAACAAGGGTATCTGTTTTTGCGACTGTTCATTGTGAGGCAACACATATTCTGGCGGAACTGCTGGAAAAATCGGGACTTTACGGCTTTATCGGACCTGTCAGCATGGACAGAGAAGCACCTCAGAAACTTTGTGTGCCTGCTCCTGAAGGCATCACGGAACTTGACAACTGGATTGATGAAAATTTATGTTACAATGAACATTTTCTGCCGATTGTTACACCGAGATTTGTTCCGTGCTGTAGTGATGAGCTTCTGAGAGGACTTGCGGAAATACGCAGAAAATATGCACTTGCCGTACAGTCACATCTGTCTGAAAACCCGTCTGAAATTGAACTTGTGAGAACGCTTTGTCCGTATGCAGAATTTTATGGCGACGTGTATCATAAAAATGAGCTGTTCGGTGTTGATAAAAAAGGAAACAGCTTTAAAACTGTTATGGCACATTGTGTGCATTCAACCGATGCTGAAATACGTCTTATGGCTGAAAACGGCGTTTTTATGGCACATTGTCCTGCTTCGAATGCCAATCTGTCATCAGGGATTGCACCCGTGCGTAAAATGCTTGAAAACGGCGTAAAGGTCGGACTTGGCACAGATGTTGCCGGAGGACACAGCAAGTCGGTTCTCCGTGCTGTCACTGATGCAGTACAGATTTCAAAGCTTTACAACTGTCTTGTGGACAACAACGCAAAGCCGCTTTCGTTTTCGGAAAGCTTTTATCTGGCTACCAAAGGAGGCGGTGAATTTTTCGGAAATGTCGGAAGCTTTGAGGAGCTATACGAATTTGATGCGGTTGTTGTTGATGACAGCTGTTACAAGACTGTATGTGAACAGTCGGTGGCGGAAAGAGTTGAAAAATTTGCATATCTGTCGGGCGAAAACATCAATCTGACAGCAAAATATGTGCAGGGAAACAGAATAATGTGAATTGTAATGTTTTAGCACTTAAACGTTTTATATTTAATTAAAATGCATAAAGATAAAAAGTTGCTTTTGGATGTAATGAACATATTTTTATGCACAAGTTGAAAATATATTGACAAAGATGTAAATTTAAGGTATAATATGGTTACATTCATACAGGAAGGGGTTTTGTTATGAAACTTTCAAAAAAAATTGCAGCAATGACAACAGCAATAGTTACGACACTTTCTTTATGCGGAGGACTGAACATTTCAGAAACTCCGATACCAGTAATGGTTGAAGCAGGAAGCATTGCAGGACATTCAGATGAAATGCAGTATGGTGACTATATTACATACAGAGCCGCCGATCCTGATTACAATGGAGAATATGATTATGTTAATATAATCAAATGTGATACTTCAGTAGCAGAAATAGATATTCCGTCTGAAATTGACGGACTGCCTGTGACAATGATTAACAGCAAAGCATTTTATGAATGTACGGAGCTTACAAAGGTAACAATTCCGGACACCGTAACTTTAATTTTTGACTATGCGTTTGCTGAATGTACAAACCTCTCAGAAGTGAAAATGTCTGAAAATCTTACGCATTTGGGAGAAGGCGTTTTTGAAAATACAGCATTGCTCCCTGATGAGGATACTGATCTGTACTATCTTGAACCCTGGCTTATAGATTGCAACGCAGAGCTGTCAAATACGACGGTTGTTGTAAAACCGGGAATAAAAGGTATAGGAAATTGTGCATTTGCAGACTGCTGGAAAGTGCTTGAGAGAGTGTCGCTCCCGCCAAGTCTCATGTATATAGATGATGATGCATTTAGCTGGTGTGAAAAGCTTACAGATGTCACAATTCCGGACAGTGTTGTAAGCATAGGAGAGAGTGCCTTTGTTTCCTGTTCATCATTTGAAAAAATTGTTATTCCGGACAGTGTTAAAAGTATCGGCGAATGTGCTTTCATGTACTGTGAAAATGTTACTGAACTGGTAATAGGTAAAAGTGTTGAAAGAATTGGTGGCAGTGCGTTTCGTGAACTTAAAGAGCTTGAAAGTGTAATAATTCCGGAAAGTGTTACTTATATTGATCAGCATGCATTTCAGAACTGTACATCACTTAAAAAAATTGTAATCAATAATCCGAAATGTGAAATAAGCTGTTTTGAAACTACCATTTCGGAAACAGCTGTGATTTACGGATACAGCGGTTCAACGGCTGAGGAATATGCCGTAAACCATGAGCGTGAATTTATTGCTCTCGATGAACCTGAAACAACAGAACCGACTGAAACAGAACCGTCTGAATCAACAGAAACAGAATCTGTTCCAGGCGATCTTAACGATGATGGTGTTTTCAATATCTGTGATGTTTCCTATTTCGACAGAATGCTCGCACAGGGAAAATATGATGAACTACCGTCATCAGCCGATTACAACAAAGATGGTGACATAACTGTAAGGGATTCAAAGCTGATGGCAGGTGATATTGTCGGTGAACTTGCTGAACATACAGGCGGAGATGCTATTGAACGTGATACACATTCCTATGCATCGGTTTCTCTCGGAGCTGCTACATATAATACAGATAGTGATACTGTAAGTGTTCCTGTTGAAATTAAATGCCACAATAATCTGGATGCAGCATCCTTTGTGATTGAATGGGACAATACGGATCTTATCCTGTCTACTGTTAAGGATAAAAACGGCGTTTCGACTTCTTCGGAAATCGGTGAAGGTTACTGTACACTTGCTGTCTGGGGTGCGTCAGCTGTTCCGGATTGTACTGTCGCAACACTTGAATTTGAAACCCCTGATGACATTTCAGATATAAAAAATCTGAGTATTACTGAAGTTTCTGTTTTTGCTGAATTTGACGGCGACGACTTATCAGACGTCGTTTCAGTATCGGGTATCGGTTCTGAATCTGAACCGACAGAACCGGTTGAAACTGAACCTACCGGAACAACAGTTACAACACAGGAAACCGAAACTGTTACGACTACTGTTACAGATGTTACTGAAACTCCTCCGGGTGACGCAAATGGTGACGGCGAAGTAACTGTCCGTGATGCCTCGACAATCGCAAGATTCCTTGCAGAAGGTAGAATAGATGAACTTTTATCATTCGCAGATTTTAACGGTGATGGTGAAGTTAGCGTAAGAGATGCTGCTGCTATTGCAAGATGGCTCGCAAGCGGTAAAAAATAATTAAAATTGTGCTTTAAATAAAATCAGAGCCGTACTCTTCTAAGTACGGCTCTGATTTTTATATATTTTAATGCACAATCCCGATAATTCCCGTTACGATGATAACTATATGAAGTATCATGAAAAGCGGAACGGTAATATAGAATTTTGGGTGTTTTGTTTTGTGTCGGAACGTTCTCATTGCGAAAAACGCACCAAACGAACCTCCTGCAAAAGCGGATAGCAGGAGAGTGGACTCAGGAATTCTCCAGAGGTGCTTTTTTGCTTTTTGCTTGTCTGCGTAGAACATCGAAATTGAAACGATATTCACAATCACAAGATATGCAAGCAGTATAAACGGAATTGCTGTAAACAGTTCTCCTACAGCATCGGCAATCATCAGATAAGTATTCATATGTTGC
>JAFQBO010000329.1 GCA_017416665.1 Oscillospiraceae bacterium | reverse complement strand
CCTACGTTTTTTTACAGATACATTTTTGAAATATAACTTGACATTTTCTTAAAAATATGATATTATACCATATATTAATAAATGCAGTGATGGGAAAAGTAGCTTCTGACAAAGCTTTCAGAGAGTCCTTGGTTGGTGTGAAAGGATAGCTTTTCTTTTGCGAATACGCCCCTGAGCAGATATTCTGAAATAACAGTAAGAATGTACGGGAACGCCCGTTACAGCGTTCAAAGGTCGGATTTATTTCCGATAAACTGAGGTGGTACCACGGTAATTTATCGTCCTCTGATGGGTTCGCTCATTGGAGGACTTTTATTTTATTATGAAAGGATTTTTTAAAATGACATTATTTGAAGAACTTCAGAGAAGAGGTCTTCTCGCACAGCTTACAGATGAAGCTGAAATCAGAGATCTTATCAACGCAGGTAAAGCAACATTCTACATAGGTTTCGATCCGACTGCCGATTCACTCCATGTTGGTCACTTTATGGCACTTTGCCTTATGAAACGACTCCAGATGGCTGGCAACAAGCCTATCGCACTTATTGGTGGCGGTACAGCCATGATCGGTGACCCATCAGGCAAAACCGATATGAGAAAAATGATGACAAAGGAAACAATCGCCCACAATGTTGAATGCTTTAAAAAGCAGATGAGCAAGTTTATCGACTTCTCAGACGGCAAGGCTATGGTTGTAAACAACGCTGACTGGCTTCTTGATCTGAACTATGTTGAAGTACTCCGTGAAGTCGGTGCACATTTCAGCGTAAACAAAATGCTTACTTTTGAATGCTACAAACAGAGAATGGAAAGAGGTCTTACTTTCCTCGAATTCAACTACATGATTATGCAGAGCTACGATTTCTACAAGCTCTACACTAACTACGGCTGTAACATGCAGTTCGGTGGTGATGACCAGTGGGCAAACATGCTCGGCGGTACAGAACTCATCAGAAAGAAGCTCGCAAAGGACGCATATGCCATGACTATCACTCTCCTTCTCAATTCAGAAGGCAAGAAAATGGGTAAAACAGAAAAGGGTGCTGTTTGGCTCGATCCTGAAAAAACTTCACCATACGAATTCTTCCAGTACTGGAGAAATGTTGCTGATGATGACGTTATCAAGTGTCTTAAAATGCTGACATTCGTTCCGATTGAAGAAATTGAAGAAATGGAACAGCATATGGAAGGTGCTGAATTCAACAAGGCTAAGGAGCTTCTCGCTTATGAACTTACAAAGCTCGTTCACGGCGAAGATGAAGCAAACAAGGCAAGAGAAACTTCACATAATCTTTTCTCCGGAAAGGGTAACAGCGAAGATATGCCACTTACAGAAATTCCTGCTTCTGAGCTTGAAAACGATGAAATCGGTATCCTTACACTTCTTGTAAAGACAGGTCTTGCAGCATCAAACGGCGAAGGCAGACGTCTTGTACAGCAGGGTGGTGTATCTGTGAATGATGAAAAGGTAACAGATCCTAAGACTATGATCAACCTTTCATCAGAAGTTATCATCAAGAAGGGTAAGAAGGTTTTCCATAAGGCTGT
>JAFQBO010000328.1 GCA_017416665.1 Oscillospiraceae bacterium | reverse complement strand
CTGATCCGCTGAAAATTTTCAGCGGATTTTTTTAAAATAATTTTAAAAGGACAAGCATATGTCCTGCTCCCATGATATAATAGGTATATCAACAACAAGGAGGACTTAAACCATGAATACAGACAACTACATAAACAACAGCGAAATGTCCGCAAGGGATAAGATTATTGCAATGCTTGATGATGAAGATTTCATTTACAAACGTGGAAATATAGTCTGGATAAATGTTCCTGAAGAGTTGAAAGGTGTAACACATATTCAGTCCGGAGTGAGGAGAGGGCTGATTTTCTCAAATGATGTAAACAACCTCTTCTCTGATCTTATTTACATAATCCCTTGCTCTTCAAAAAGTAAAAAGATGAAGTTTCATGTAAAGCACGAAAATCAGTATATCCTTGCCGAACAGCTCAACCCTATAGACAAGTCATGGATAATGACAGAAAAAGAAATAGTACAAATTGACGAAGAAACTATGAAAACAGTTGAGGATAGCTTTCTGAAACAATTCGGCATGAGAGAATTAATGGCATCATAAAATCACCTCTTACATTAATAAGAGCAGATTGAGAAAGTAAACAATTAAAAAATTGAATTCCAACTCAACAATAGATAAAAAACGCCTTATAATAAGTGAACTGACCCAAAAAGTAAGACAAAGATTTAAGGCAATACCGCACAAAGAACAATTTCAATCTTTGTGCGGTATTGTCTTAAATGTAAAAGTCATTTTTACAAACCGAAAAAAAGACATGCTATAATCTGAATATAACCAGAACAAAGGCAGGTGATATTCATAGAAAAAATTGTATGGAAGGACAAAAACGGAAGCTGTAAATGCGAAAGTTGTGGAAAAATCGTTTCAGAAGAAAATCTGAAATGGGACAAGGGTCTGGGATACTGTGAAAAATGTTATGATGAAATTTGTCAATACAACATAACTAATTACTGTCCTGAGCAGAAATCGGAATAGTATCGTCAATAAGATCCATGATGCTGACTTTCAGCACCTTTGCCAGTATAACCAGTTCAATATCCGTTACAAACCTTTCACCATTTTCGATACGTCTGATAAAATGGTGATCAACGTCATAGCCTTCAAGCTGCATCATCCTTGAAAGCTTACGCTGTGATATATTTCTTTCATGACGAATAGCAGTAAGTTTTTGTCCTGTAATATTGTTTGAGCCGTTTTCGGCTTTAAGTTTAAACATAGCATATAACCTCGTAAATATGTCGGATTTTGGTGAATAGTGTTTGACATTTATTATATTATATGCTATAATTAATTAAATTATGGTAAATAGTGTTTACCAGCAAAGGAGTAATTTTATGAGTACAAGTTATATCAGAAAAACCGATCGCAAATGTGTTCTCTGCAAGCACTGGAATGGTGCTGTGGGAAGTACTACAATCCAGCCTAAAATGGGCGGACAGTTTTCATATGAACATAATGAAAAGCAGTCATGCTTCAAGAAATGCGTGCCAATGCCTGCATACGGAACATGCAGTAATTTCGAATTAAGATACAAATAAGGAGTTCTACATATGCCGTTAATCCCGAATACAGCCAAAGCTTCCTCTTCGGTACCGAAAAAGGCTGAGGAAAAGCGAGAATCCATATTTACATTCACTGAACCCAGATTCAGACTTTCCGATTTGATTGTATCTGACGCACTTTATGACGAACTTCAGACAGTAATTAAAGCACAGCAATGCTGGAAAAAAGTTTTTGAGGAATGGAATCTCGGTTCTGTAATGAAACAGAGAAAAAACCTGTTTATAAACCTTTACGGTGCTCCCGGAACAGGTAAAACAATGGCGGCTCACGCTATAGCCGATTCACTGAATAAAAAGCTTATATGCGTGAACTATGCTGATATTGAATCAAAGTATGTTGGTGAAACAAGCAAAAATCTTACCGCACTTTTTAAATTTGCAAAAGAAAGCAATGTGATAATATTTTTTGATGAAGCAGATGCTTTACTGAGCAAGCGTGTTACAAATATGTCAAATTCAACAGATGTAAGCGTTAATCAGACCCGTTCTGTTTTACTCACTCTTTTAAATGACTTTGACGGAATGATAATATTTGCAACAAACTTCATCAGCAACTATGATCCTGCCTTTATGAGAAGAATACAGTATCATGTAAAGTTTGAACTGCCTGATGCAAGACTTCGCAGTAAGCTCTGGAGAATGTATATTCCGTCTGAAATGCCTGCTCAGATTAACATTGACGAAATCTCAGAAAAATTTGACGGCGTGAGCGGAAGTGATATTTCCAATGCCGTACTTAAATCAGCACTGAAAGCCGCAAAAAACAATGAGGAAGTCATACCACAGGCATATTTTGAAGAATCAATTCAGAAAATTATTGATAGTAAAAAGGCACATTCATCAGCAGACAAATCGGATATAAAGGTTCACAAATCCGAAATAGTTGACGAGAAAGACGTGCCTTTGGATATTCGTGAGAAAGCCGAAAAAAAGAATAATGTCAGTTAAGAACTGATACCATAAACCAACACAAATAATGTTCAGGACATTGACTCGAAATGTTCTTTGATTCATGTCCTGAACCTTATTAATAAATTTACAGGAGGAATAGAAGATGATTTTGTTTTCTGCTCTTTTAGCTATCGGAGGTCTTGTTGTTACATCACTCATTGAGCAGTTTTACTGTTCTCTGACAAACTGGCTCAAGACGCTTCCGGAAAAACTCAAAAAGGCAACACCGGGTATTCTTATCGGATGCAAGACATTCGTTGACGGCGTAAGAGAACGTATCAGAAACGGCATGGTGGAAATTTCAAGAAATTATTCCAAAGTCGGAGACGAATGGCATATGGTTTCTGCCGAAAGAGTTGTCGGAATGAATGAAGTTCCTGCCGAAATCGTTGAGGAAACCGCAGCGTGCGATAACGGTCTTCTTGATGTGACAGAAGAACTCGAATTGTATCTGGAGGGATAATCATGAGCAAAGAAAAAAAGAGTATTTTTTCACAGTTTCTTGCAGGTTTCAGAGAAGGTGTTTCAGACGAAGCAAAGCCATATGTCTGGGACAAGTTTATGGAGTATATCAGCGATGAGCTTGACAAAAAGATACTTAGCAGATGTGAAGAAAAAAAGCTTGAATATGTCGGCGGAAAATGCAGATTTACTCCGACAGTCGAAAGAAAGGAATTCAGCAAAAAAACAATCCTCAATGTTGATGCCGAACTCTACTTCAGACTTCCGACAGATGACGAGAAAAACATCGAGCGTTATCCTCTTCACACGGAAAGAAATTACGAAGATTTCAATCTCGAAGATGAAGAAACAGTTACAGTTCTCAGAGATCTGATAAAAAATCCTCTTGAGGTAACTGTTGCAAAACCGGAAAAATAATTTTAAAACAGAAAGGATAAATAAAAATGGGATTTTTTAAAAAAGCAGGCGAACTCTTAGACGCCGGAATAAACTGGATTAAAGGAAAAATTCTGAACCTTATTAAATCTCTTACAAAAACATTACGTGCAGTTGCAATGATAATCGGCATATTCTTTGGTAAGCTTGTAAAGTGGATGCAGAAGGTACTGAACTATGTTGAAAACCATCTCAGACAGCTTGGCATCACACAGGAAATAGAAGGAACTACAACATATCTTCATAAGGTTGCAGGCGGTTTTGAGGAAATTTCATATAACTATACCAACATCAATAATGAATGGAGAAAAGATACAGTTATAAAGGATCAGATTGTTTCACCTGATGAAATTCCTGACGACATCCGTGCAATAGCTGAAAGTATGGAAAATGATGAATACCGTGATATATCCAGCAACGTCAGCACAAAGGTTGAAGACAATCAGCTTGAACTGACAGCTTAATTAAAAGGAGACAAATATGTTAGGAAATATTCTCGCTGTTATATTCAACTTTTTATGGAGCTGGTGGTTCATTGATCTTTTTGGCGATTTTATCGGTAATCCCGGTCTTATACTGCTCTCATATATAGTTGCGTATGCATGTGTACTTATAAATCTCTTTGTTGCCAAAAAAAGCAAAATACTCGTTACCGCAGTACATTTCGTTTATTTTGCAGTTTGTGCATTTATAATGGCTTGTCGCATTGATATTACCATAGTTCACCTTATTGCTCTTGCAGCATTTATAATATATACCATTGTAAGTGTATATAAAACTATCGGAATCAAAAATACGATATTATTTGTACTGACCATCGGAATTGGAATTCTGGGCTGGTGCATGAACGAAGATTTTCTTCCTGCTGTAAT
>JAFQBO010000327.1 GCA_017416665.1 Oscillospiraceae bacterium | reverse complement strand
CACCTTTCCACCCTTACTCGTAAAACGAGCGGTATATTTCTGTTGCACTGTCCCGGGAGTCGCCTCCGGCTGACGTTATCAGTTACCCTGCTCTGTGATGCCCGGACTTTCCTCATAAACTAAATCGTTTCCGCTGCCGTATAGTTCGCTCACATTATAATTATATTTTATTTTTCACGATTTGTCAACACGGTTTTTAAAAAGAATGAAACTTTTAGTTTCGTTTTTACCTTGATTGTATCTGTTTCTTTAAGCACGAAATGATAATAAAAGCAAAACAGTCGTACCTTAATATAATCTTTTCGTGCTTAAAGTGACAAATTCAGTTAAAGTATAAGCGAAATTAAAAGTTTTTTGGTTCTTTTTTTCAAAAAAGAACAGAAAAAAATATAAATTTATGTTTGAATTATGTCAGAAAATATCCATCGGATACACTGGGTAATTTATGATCCTGTTCCGCTATATTTCGATGCTCCGTACATCCAGAATTTATAACTTAACCAGAAAAGCAGACATCCTACCAATGGTGAAAGCCATGACAAAAGCGGTATGTCATCGGGTCTTAATATTACAAGACTCGGATAATAGGCGATAAATCCTATAGGAATCAAAAATGTAAATATAAATCTGAAAACTGGATTGAAAATTGTTATCGGATACTTTGCGTAATCCTTGAATTTCCACACAAGATCCAGCAGGTAGAATGAATTGTGTATCCAGAAACAGGTTGCTGCTGCCGCATTCTGAAGGGAAATCATGATAAGCGATGCTGTAAAAAGAAAAATTATCATTTTCAGAAGTAACAGAACCGAAAATCCAAGTTCAATCTGTGACCAGGCGTAAATCAGTGTTCCGATGCCGAATGCAAGCTGTCCGAGTCCTTTAATATCAAAAACTTCGGACTGATAGTAGAAAAACAGATTTATCGGTCTGAAACGGTATTTTATAAAGTCACCAGAATATACATGTATTCGCAGACTCCAGTTGTTGTCAAAAAAACACTGAACAGGTGTTATTGAAACAAGTGAAAAACCGTAAAGAAAAAGCATTTCGTAATAGCTCCAGCCGTTTATTGACGGAAAATTGCGAAACATTATCCAGAAGCTTACAAATCCTGCAATGTTTGTGCAAATCATTCCAATCGTGGAAATAATGAAATCAGCACGGTAACTCATTTTACTCTTTAAATCCTGTGCAAGAATTTTTCTGTAAATGCGAAAGTAAAATCCTAATTTGTTCCTTTTCATAATTATCCTCCGTTTACTGTGATTTGTCGAAGTGATATTTTCCAGAAAAGTTTGCTGATAATTGTCATGACAATACACCAGAAAAGTTGTATGCCAAGTGATGGCAGGAGAGTATGTATTTCCGGATTTCCGTCAAGAAGTATTGTGAGCGGTGTGTTGTATATCGCCTGAAACGGAAGAAATTCTGTGATTGTCTTGAATGGTTCGGGAAAAAATGCAATCGGTACGGTAGCACCCGATAAAAGCATTACAACAACCTGTTTCATGATATTTATACCCCATATTGATTCTGTATAAAGACATATTGTGCCGACTATAAAATCAATGCTGTAATTTATAGTTACTGCCATTGCAACAGAAATAATAAAATAAGTAAGGTTTATGCCAAGCGGTATTGCACCGTTTGTGACAATCGCCACAACTATGAACGTCGGCAGAAATGTTGTGAAGAATTGTACAACAAACGTTCCTGAGTATGACCAGAAAAGAAAACTTCTGTATTTAATCGGTTTTAACAGATCAAGTACTATTTTTCCCGACTGAATATTGCGTCCTATTTCCCATACTATATACATTTCCATAAAATTAAACAGTGCTGTTGCAAGAACGAGATATATAAGTGTATCGGAAAATGTCATACCGTTTACAATGTCTGTTCCAGCAGAACTGTAAATCGCTTTCCACAGAAAATATACAATTATCAGATACAGCAGATTTCCTGCAACCATTACAAGCATCGATAATCTGAACTGAAGTGCTTCGGTAATCCCGGCACGGGTAAGGGTAATATATTTCTTTATGTTCATCATGTACCCTCCTCGTAAATTTTTTTAATAACTTCTTCGGTTGAGATTTCCTCAAGCTGCATATCACGGATTTCAAATGACTGCTGAAGTACTGACAGTACATCGATAACCTTCGATTTGTCCTCGTTTACAAGAATACTTATCCATTCATCGTCAGCTGATACTTTAAAATCAGACAGTACATGACGTACTTTTTCAGCCTGCTTTTTTATATCATCTCCTGAACGGATTTTAAGTGTACGGTAAGAACCGAAAAAGTTTTTTAAATGTTCGATGTCGTTGTCATAAAGCATTTTGCCTTTATCAATTATGACTATTCTTTTACAGAGTGCATCAACATCACCCATGTCATGAGTGGTTAAAATGACAGTTGTATTCTTTTCCTTGTTGAGAGCCTGAATAAGTGTTCGTATTTTGCTTTTCATGGAAACGTCAAGTCCGATAGTAGGTTCATCAAGAAAAACAATTTTCGGATTGTGCAAAAATGCAGCAAGTATATCACTGAGTGTACGCTGTCCGAGTGACATCTGGCGTACCGGCTTGCTTAAAAGCGGATCAATGTCAACAAGTGATTTGTAAAGTGTAATCATATTTTCATAGTTGCTGTCACTTATATTGTAAATATCCTTCAATATTTTGAACGACTCCACAAGCGGT
>JAFQBO010000326.1 GCA_017416665.1 Oscillospiraceae bacterium | reverse complement strand
TGTATTATAAATTATTGATAATAGGGGGAAATGGTGGAATTTATAAAAAAGTATTTAGCTTTCTGGTGGAGTCCGGAACCAATTTTGGCTATAGCAATTTGCGGCTTCATTCTTGGAATTTTCTTTATAATGTCAGATTACTTTATGGTAGGTATATCTACAATTGCTTATTGTGCTGTGGCTGCTTTAATTTCTGTTAAAAAAATAAAAGCCAATGGTTTCAACAAAAAGAAGTTTTTGATTTTTCTTGTCATATTTATTATGTTATGTACGATTTTTTATGTTCTGCAACATAATGATAGTGATAGTTCCAGTGATGAAGATATTCAGCAGCAGGAATATAATGAAAAGTTAAATGAAATTGAAGGCGAATATGAATATTATCAGGATAATGACAACTATAACAGAGATTTTGGCGATAAATACGGCTACAGAATCGGTGAATAACAAAATTTCATAAAAATTGAAGCACTTCCGCAAAAGGGAGTGCTTTTTATATTTATAATATATAATTGACGGGACGTCGAGGGCGCCGTCCCCTACATATAGCAGTGTAATTCGTAAAGTTTTAAACGTTACGGAGTACTACGGATAACCCCATCGTGCAGTATGCTATGAACTATATTTAGCTATGCCCGATATTAAAAGTTTTTTGCTTCTTTTTTTCAAAAAAAGAAGAGAAAAATATAAATTTATTTATATGCCAAAATATTGACAAAATCCTTTTGATATATTATACTAGAATAAATAAATATACATAAAGGAGAACAAATATGGACATTGACGGGTGGTTAAGCTTTTTTGCAGTGATTTTAATTGTTGCAGTGGTTTTGAAAAGCTTTTTCAGAGCTTGTGAATTTGCTGTTATTGAGGCAAATGAGGCAAAAGTAAAAACTCTTGCTGAAAAAGATGAAAAATATCTGAAACTGCAAAAGCTTACTGAATCAGAAACAAAATTGAAAAATTCTTTCGCCATCGGAAGAATCGGTCTGGATTTACTAATCGGTTTTTCTGTTTTCTTTCTTGCGGAAAATTATCTTGGCTGGCGACTGAACTGGAAAGCATTCGGCGTGCTGTTTCTTATTTCTGTAGTGATAACGGTTATCATTACAGCTCTTACAGAAATTGTACCGAGAAAGCTTACTAAAAATTCCGAGAAATTTGCAGCAACAGTCGTACTGCCGGTTAAAATATACACGGCTGTATTGTCGCCGTTTGCTTTGATTTCATACGGTATTGCCGCAGTTGTATGCAGGATTTTCGGCGGATCTGCTACCGCTAAAAATGAGGCGGTTACTGAAGAAGATATACGTCATCTTGTTGATACCGGTAACGAAACAGGTGTTATTGAAGAAAGTCAGTGCGAGATGATAAACAATATCTTTGAATTCGGTGATGCAGATGTTTCTGATGTTATGACGCATCGTAAGGATATTGTTGCTATTGATGTGAACTCAAAAATCGGGGATATTGTTTACCTTGCCATTAATGAAGGGTATTCCCGTATCCCTGTGTATGAAGGCACTGTTGACAGCGTTATCGGTATGATCTATGTGAAGGATTTGCTATGTCTTGTCGGTTGCGAACACTCTGAGGATTTTACTATACGTCAGTTTATGAGAAAGGCTGTTTACCTCCCTGAAACATGCATGTGCAATGACGCTTTTGAAACGCTTACAAAGCAGAAGTGTCAGTGTGCTATCGTTGTGGATGAGTACGGCGGTACGGCAGGTCTTGTCAGTCTTGAGGACATTCTTGAAGAAATTGTAGGTAATATTCAGGACGAATATGATGACGAAAAGGCTGAAATTGTCTGCATAGATAAGGACGTTTACACAATTTCAGGCGATACACGCCCTGAGGACGTTGAGGAACAGCTTGGTCTGGTGATGCCTGAGGAACACAACTACGATACTATGAGTGCGTTTATTGTTGACCTGCTGGGTCGTATTCCGGAACAGGATGAAGCACCAAGTGTTATTTACGATAATATCGAATTTACAGTTTTACTTACTGAGGATAACTGGATTTCTAAAATTAAAGCGAAAAAGCTTGAAATTACTAATGAGAAAACCGAGGCGTAAAGCTTCGGTTTTTTGTAAACATGAGGTACAATTATGAAAAATAAAAGTTTGAAAATTTTGATTATTGTTGTAGGGATTGTTTTGTTGTCGGTTGTTGTTATGGCTCTGCCTGTAAATAAAAAACAGCTTTCGGAAAAAGTTGATACCGCAGAAAATACAACAGAGGCTGTTACGACTGTAACTGAAACAACAACTGTTATTACAACAGAAATAACAACGACTATGACTACTGTTACAACAACAACTGAAACAGAGAGATCTATGATTGTTCATACAGTCGATTTAAATTTAGGCGAAGAAGATGAATATAGTTTTAACAGCGACAAATTTATCAATATAAGTGAAAACGGAAGATATTATTCTGTGGAAAACGGTGGCAGGGTAAGTTCAAATTATGTATTGTGTTTTGAAGATTCAGAGGGAAACCAGACAGTTTATGGAGATACGGAAGATACATCGTGGCGGTATTTTGATGGTGATACGGTGTATATGCTGAAAGATGACTGGATAAAAGGTGATTATAATTATAAATATTGTAAAGTAGAAAATGGTGAGTTTGTTATACTGGATGAAGACGCCGAAAGCAAAAGAAACCTTTGGTTTACAGAGGAGTATATATATTATGTAAACAAGGCTGAAGATGATATTGCTATATGCAGAATGGATTATAACTGGGAGAACAGTGAAAGAATTATTGAATTTGATGAAACAGAAAATTTATCTGTATGTATTAATTATGTATATGAAAATAAAATATTGTATAGCTTGTATGTTGCAGATGAAGTTGAAAAGGGAATTTGTTATGATCTGGAAACAGGTGAAAGCGTAGAAACAACAGGCTTTAATACGTATTTTGATGTGAAAATGAATAATGGCTATATTTATTTTTATGATATGCTGAAGGATGGAATGGGAATTTCAAGAATAAATATGGAAACATTGGAAAAGGAAATATTGATAGAAAATATTGACGATGCTACGTACAGAATAAATTTTGGATTTGTGGATAAGTATATTATCTTTGAACGTGTATGTAAAATTGAAAGTGAATATGTAAGCGAAATTTGTCTTTATGATGGCAAGGAAATAAAAAAGATTTGTTCGAGTGATAATATCGGCGGAAAAGAATACAGTTTTTGTCAGGATATTCAGTGTCAGGACGGCAG
>JAFQBO010000325.1 GCA_017416665.1 Oscillospiraceae bacterium | reverse complement strand
CGACAAGCTGAAATGAAGGACACCTGATGGTGTCCTTCATTTTAGTTTATCCGCCAAGACGAATCATTTCATCAATACAAACCTTTGCTTTTGAAATAAGTTCATCATCCATTTTAATTTCAAACGCTTTGCCGTTATCAAGATTCTGAAGTGTCTTGTAAACGTCCATCAGAGTTGTAAGCTTCATATTAGGGCAGAGAATTTTCTTTGAAAGATTATAGAATTCCTTATCCGGGCATTCATACTGGAGATGTTCTGTAATACTGATTTCAGTACCGATGATAAATTCCTTATGTTCCGATTCCCTTGCAAACTTCATGATGCCTGTGGTTGAGCCGACATAGTCTGCCATTTCGACAACTTCCGGGCGGCATTCAGGATGAACAAGCACAAGGGCATCAGGATGGCGCTCCCTGACCGCTTTAAGGTCGCCAAGGGTAACAGCCGCATGAACCGGACAACCGCCTTGCAGGAGCTTTATATCCTTGTCAGGAAGCTGTTTCTGAACATAACTTCCAAGATTGCAGTCAGGAATAAACAACAGCTTTTTATTTTCGATTTCACGGCATATCTTAACGGCTGTTGCTGAGGTTACACAAACATCACAAACTGTCTTTAATGCAGCTGTGGTGTTGATATAGGCTACGACTGTTCTGTCAGGTTCCTTTTCCTTAATCTGTGAAATAATCTGAGGATCCATCTGTTCCGCCATAGGACAGCCGGCGTTGTAGTTTGCAAGAAATACACGCTTGTCAGGAGACAGCATTTTAACAGTTTCAGCCATGAAATGTACACCGCACATTATAAAAGCGTCGCAGTCATATTTTGTTGCAGCTACGCTGAGTGCGTATGAATCACCTGTTTCATCGGCAATTTCAACTATTTCCTTTGCCTGATATGCATGAGCAAGAATTACAGCGTTTTTTTCTTTTTTAAGACGTAAAATTTCCTTCTGAACATTTGAAATCATGATTAACTCCTTTTTTTATCATTGGATTGTTTTGTATTCTTTTCTTTTTTCAAAAACTTTGGCAGCCGGAATGCTGAAAGCTTGATTATAGGTTCAGTGCGTTCATGACGGTAATGTGAGGTTGAAACAGGAAGCTCCTTTTTGCGTAGACCATTTTCTATAACTTCCTTTATAATACTGTAAACAACCGCAAAAACAGGTACAAATATAATTATTCCCGCAAATCCGAACAGACCGCCTCCAAGGAATATTGCAAACATTATCCAGAATGGTGAAAGGCCAAGTGTGTTTCCGATTATTTTCGGTGCGATAATATTACCGTCGATCTGCTGAAGAATGAGTATGAAAATTATGAAAATAATAGTTTTCTGAGGTGAAGTGAGCAGAATAAGAAATGCACAAGGCACAGCACCGACAATAGGTCCGAATACGGGAATCATATTGGTAACTCCGAGTATAATGCTAACAAGAACCGCAAAGCTGCTGAGTCCCATAATATTGAGTGCAACGAAGGATATTATGCCTATTGCAAGTGAATCTATTGCCATGCCAGTGAAATAATGAATAAATGTCTCGTTTGTTTTTGAGGCGATTTTAAGAATGATGTTTCTCTTTTTTTCCGAAAAAACAACATGAATAATTTTGGAAATCTGAGCAAGATATGTTTCCTTATTATAGAGAAGGTAAACCGATACGAAGAATCCGAGAATACAATCTTTAAGACCGGTAACAAAAGCCCAGGCACTGTCTGTAATTTTTGTGATGAAATCTGTACTGCTGTTGAAAACATCATTAAACATTGGTTCAAGGCTTTCGGCAGACGCAAGTATTACATCCTGAATATTGTCAAACTCAAAATCAAAATATTCAGCGAGTTCAGGCTTCCACTCTATAAGATTGTTTATAATATCGTTCAGATAATTCTGAAGATTGTTAAGATACGCAGGAAGCGTTTTGAAGAAATCGGTTATCGTATCCTTGAGTTCAGGAATAATCGCAACTATAAGTGCTGTGAGTGCTCCCAGAAACAGAATCATTGAAGTTGTAATCGCAAGTGTACGTGTAAGCGAACTTCGATCCTTTTTTTTACACATCCATTTTTTATAGTGTCGATCACAGAATGTCATAAAAGGATTCAGAATGTATGCTATACATATGCCCCAGATAACAGGTGATAATACAGAAATGATTTTGGATGCATAGCTTATGAATGTGTTGTATTTGAAAACCAGTGCCACAAGCAGAAGACAGACTGCAAAAACTATGATGCAGTATAGTGCAATGGCATTGTGTTTGGGATTGAATTTGAATTTCATTGAAAACTCCTTATTATTATAAATAACACTACTTTAATTATACATCATTTGCAGAAGCTGTGTCAATAGAAATATGATATGCCTGTCGATTTAATCGGCACGAAAATTAATTTTGAGGTTTTTCTACAGTCTGAGGGCTGTTTTCACAGCCCCTTCAGTTTGTCAAAAAAGTTCCTGTCGAAAAGAATTTTCAAAATTAAAAGTTTCGCTCAAGCCTTTTTGCTTGCATGCCTGTGGTGCAAAGGCTTGCGGTTTCTGCTCTGCATGCCGTTGGCACTCGGCACGCCATCTGCGG
>JAFQBO010000324.1 GCA_017416665.1 Oscillospiraceae bacterium | reverse complement strand
TTAATTTCGATTCCGTAATCATTCAAATCATCAATTATCATCATCATCGACATAGAATTAATACCTGCATCAAACAGAGAATCTGTTTTTGTTATCGTATCATCATCAAGACCGTTTCTACAGATTTCAAGGATTATTTCAGTTAATTTTTCCTTATCACTTAAATCAAGCTTTTGAACCTTTATATTCTCCTCTGTTGATTCATTTTCACTAACAATCGGTAATCCTTCAGTCATTTCATTTGTAGATTTTATATCCTCAGTATATATATCATTTACACATTTTTTAGTCACATCATCTGAAGCATAATTTTTTTCTGTATTCTTTCCATTTTCGATATATTCCACAATATCTGCAACTGTTTCATATTTATAGAAATCTGCTATTTCAAGAACAATATCATATTTTTTCAAAGTATCCATAATTCCTATAATTTTTACTGAATCAGCACCCATATCAAAAACTGAATCATTCTCAGTAATGGCATTATTATTTAATTCGGTTCTTAAAATATCGAGAAGCAATTCCTTGGCAGATCTATTTTCATGATTATCACAATCAACATTTAAAATTTCATTTTTTTCATTATCCGTTTCTTTATACCACAGATGCTTTTCAAGCATCATATTAAATGGAAGCGATACTCTACTAAAAGTTGTTTCGCCATAGTATGTATGCCATTTTATATTGGCACCATTTTTATAACAGAATGAAACAACGTCTGATAATGCTGTAATATTTTCAGGTATTCTTAAACCTGAATCAGAAAATTTAATTCCGAGCGATGAAAGTATGTCCTTCAAAGCTGCATTATTGCATATAAATTCCACATTTTTAACTATACGTTGCAACTTACAACTGCAAAGCTTCTGAATAAGTTCATTTTCATCTGAAAATGTAATACAGCTACGATAAGAATAATCATCTCTTCCACAATTCAGAGTATAAACAACATTATTAAGATTTACATCTGTATTTTTTAATGTATTATAAATTTCATGAAGATAGCATTCAAATACTTCCTCATTCTTTACACTTAATTTTAGGATTTTATTTTTTTCATTGAGAGTACTATACTCTGATTTATCATTTCTGTAATTTTCAAGTACCACATGAACATTTGTACCATTAAATGCAAATGCACTGATACCCGCAATTCTTTTTTTGCTCTTATCCAAAAGCACCGGCTCTGTTACATATTCCAGTTTATCTGATATTACAGATGGATTTAATTCCTTTAATTCTGCAATAGGATAAACCGTATTATACATAAAACCTGTCAGTACTTTTATAAATGCAGCCATACCTGCCAGATTTCCAAGATGACCAATATTTGATTTAACTGCAGTTACATATATAGGTTTCTGACGTTCCTTTTCATTTATGCAGTCTATAATTCCCTTTGCCTCAACAGGATCTCCCAGTACAGTTCCTGTTCCATGAGCTTCAATTTCTGTTATTTCATCTGAAGATATTCCAGCAAGCTTCCATGCTTTTGAAATAACTTCTGTCTGTGCCTGGGCACTTGGTGCTGTTGGATTTCCCGAACGTGAACCATTGCCATTAGCAGCAGAAGAAAGAATACAGCCATATATATGATCATTGTCTTTTAACGCATCTTCATATCGTTTAAGAAGAACAAATGCTACTCCGTCACCTGAAGCTGTTCCACGGGAATTTTTATCAAAAGGCTGACATTCCCCTGAAGCAGACATAATTCCTGATGATAAAACTTCCTTAACAGAATCTTTATCAAGTCTTGCAAGTTCAGCACCACCAACAAGCATTGCATCAGTCTGCCCTGTACTGAGTTTTATCGTTGCTTCATGTATGGCAAGAAGAGTAGAAGCACAAGCACTGGAAATTGTCATATTAGGACCTCTCAAATCAAGATAATATCCTATATTTCCATCACTCATAGCCGGAAGATTTCCTGTAAATGAAAATGCATCACGTTCTGCTATACCCAGTTCATAATTTGTATTGCTTTGAGATACAATAACTCCACAATTACTGCCACGCATATTTTTAAGAGAATAACCTGCATCAATTATCGCACCTGCTGCACATGTCAAAGACAGCCTCATTTCCGGACACATTGCTCTTGCTTCACGATTGGATATATCAAAAAACGAATTATCAAATAAATCAATATTTTCAATATAACCCAATCTGAATTTATCTGTTGATGGATTATTAACATATTTAAAACGTCGATCATCAATTTCAGAAACAGAAACCTTTTTTCTCATAAGATTCCAATGAAACTGTTCAAAATTATCTGCTCCCGGAAATTTGAAACTCACGCCTATTACTGCTATTTTGTTTTTCATAATATACCTCTATATTTATGTATTTTCATAATCTGTTTACACAAAGTGTATACAATCTTTTTTATCATTATTATAAAGAAAGTAAATCCTTCATCTTTGTGTTACCTTCAAAAGCTGTATTTTCCATAAACTGTTTCATATACATTAACAGTTTACCCGCAGTTTCTTTATCCCACAGCTTTTCATCACAATTAGCAAAAAATTCAATGGTGTCAACACCGCTATTGGCATGCATTCCAAAAACATTTATTCCCTTACGCTTTACTTCAGTTTCAATAATTGAAATTTTATAAGCATTCTCATATTTGTCAGCATTAGCTGCCGCCTCTGTATTTTCATAGCTCATAGAAAACAGCGGTGTTCTTGAAATTGAAACATATTCAGGAGCAGTGTATGGCATATATAGCGAATTATTCTGATTTTCAATTATCTTTGCAGACACTCTCTTTATATATTCTGACACACCTTCTTCAGGATCAATTATTATTCTGTTGTACGCACCCTCAAGCATCGGTCCTGTAGTATTTCTGTAACGCTTATCAAATCTGTCCATTGACACAAAAGGAATCAATGTATCCAACTGACCATAAACTTTTGTGATAGCATAATGATATGCAGACATTGAAAGTGCAAATGGTGATACTCTCAGTTTACGTGCTGCTTCATCACATATTTTTTTACTTATCTTAAAACCTTCAGGAAATTCTGTTTTTTCCGGATTCTCAATACATTCCAAAGGTACCTGTTTAAAACCTTTTATTTCATTAAGCCAGTAATCTGTGTACTTTTCATCATAATTAGCTTCCGCATTATTTTTCTCCTTATAATAATCAAGTAAAGAAAGTTTTTCCTTTATTTTCTTTTCTGATGCAGGAATCATATAGTTTTCAATAAGTTCCTTAATTGTGACGATCATTGAACCACCGTCAAATACCGCATGATCTCCTACAATAAGAAGTACATGATCATCCTGTGCGATCTCATAAATGAAAAATCTTACACCAACCTCAGATGTAATGTCAATCGGTACTGATGCATCTTCCTTTATACGTTTTTTTACATATTCAAATTTTTCATCAACGGTATTTCCTTCTGCCATAATTACATTAAGATGATATTCATATTTTTTTATAATGCTGATTTTTATATCCTGATCATCATGTATAAATATCATTCTGAAAGCATCGTTTTCCTCATATAACTGATTTATTGCAAATTCAAGCTTTTTTTGTCTCAGCAAACCTTTGATTCTGATTCCTTCAGATATAACCATACTGCTGCCAGCCTGATTTCTCATTCCAAGAAGCATTTTCTGAAATAATGGCAACTTAAACTGCTGTTCTCCATTTTCATCCGTGTAAAGCATATAATTATCCATATTCATACACTTTTCCTTTCTACAAATCCTATTTTTATTCAAAATCTGTCCACACATAAAATGAATCGACATATTTAAATAGTTTGTTAACGAAGTTTTATTTACAAGTTTCCTGATATGCATTTCTTACATTCGCAACAGAAGCCTCAGGATTCTCGTACAACATATCAACCACAACATAAAGATATTTCTTTAAGGAATTAATAAAATCTGAACTGAATATATCTTCATCACCATTCAGCATTAATGTAAGCTCATCACTCTTTTCAAAAACTATCATTGTAAAGAAATCCAAAACACGTTTTACAGGTATTTTTATCGGAACAAGAATACTCTCTTCCTGCTTTTTTTTGGATATAAAATTCTGAAAAGAAATATAAAACTGAGAATTGTCATTATAATGTGATGTCTGCTGATTAGCCAGATTCTCATTACATTTTACTTTGGAAATTTCCAGAAGATCAGATAGTTTATCTGTATCATTTATAATCATTCTATGCTGAACAGCTCTTGAAAGGTATCCTATAGTTTTATAAAATTCCTTGTTCAATCTGTTCGCACAGGAAAAACCAACTATTGTGTCATTCGTCTTCAACAAATCCGAAAGAATAATGTGATATACAAAGAGCATTACATTAAACTGGCTTGTTTTAAATTTTCTTGCAATCTTATTAAGTTTTTTGGTTTCAAATTGCATAAACTGATCCTCAGCAGAAGCAGAAACACCTTTGCCAGCCAGTTCCAAATTAATCTTTTTATACTCTTTAAGTTCATCTTTCCAATAATCA
>JAFQBO010000323.1 GCA_017416665.1 Oscillospiraceae bacterium | reverse complement strand
GGCAAGGAGTTTCGCCGTCTGCGGACGGCGACCAAAGGCTCTGCCTTTGGATTCCGCAAGCCTTTGAAAAGGCTTGACCGAAACTTTTATTTTTTCAGTAATTGTCTCGCTCATTGTTATCTTTTCGTGCTTAAAGTAACAAATTCAGTTAAAGTATAAGCGAAACTAAAAGTTTTTTGGTTCTTTTTTTCAAAAAAGAACAGAAAAACTAATTTCCTCGTATTTTTGAAATGAGTGAGAAAACTCCGAAAACGATGACGTTTACCACAACTACGGTAGCACCTGGAGTTGTATCAGCCATAAGCGAGATGAAAAGACCTGTCAGAAAGCAGAGTACCGACACCAGAGCCGAACAGAGTACAACACTTCTGAAGCTTTTGCAAAGTCGCATTGAAGTGAGGGCAGGGAAAATAATAAGGCTTGAGATAAGCAGTGAGCCCATCATCATCATTCCGAGAACGATTGTAACGGCTGTAAGTACGGCAATAAGCATTTTGTAAATGTTTACCTTTGTTCCTGTAGCCCTTGAGAAGTTTTCATCAAACGTCACAGCAAATATTTTGTGATAGAAAATGATGAAAATTATCGTAACAAGTACCGACATGACAACACTGAGAATTACGTCATTTGTGTCCATTGCAAGAATACTGCCGAAAAGGTAGTGGCTGACATCGTTCATCATGCCTGCTTTGGATGAAACAAGTATACCGACAGCAAGAGCCGTTGTTGAGAAAATTGCAATCGCCGAATCACCCCTGAGACTACTATTGTCACTGAGTCTCAGCAGGAAAACTGCCGCAATTACAACAATCGGCAGTGCAAATCTCAGCGGAGCGAAGTTCATAACTGCCGCAATAGCCAATGCACCGTAGCCAACGTGTGAGAGACCATCGCCAATCATTGAGTACTTTTTCAGTACAAGACTGACTCCCAGCAGAGCAGAACAGAGTGTTACCGCAACACCACCTATCACAGCAGGTACAAGTATGAATTTTACAAATTCGGGTGTAAGCATTGAAATAAAGTTTTCAAACATCAGTTAAGTGCCTCCGAGAGAACCTCATAGTTATTCTTCATGAGTTCAAGATATGTTACATTGTTTTCAAAATCTTCCTTTGAAATGTTGTGGCATGAGTGGAGCAGTTCTGTTTTTGCACCTGTTGCCGAGGAAATTTTATCCGCAATTTTTTTGCTTGAAAATTCTATGTGGAATACAATCGGAATTGCATTTTCCTGTACCTTTCCGATAAGCTCAGAAACTGTTGCAGGACTTGCTTCAGTGTCGTGACTACAGCCGGTGAATGCCGCCTGAATTTCAAGTCCGTAATCATTTGCAAAATATCTGAAAGGATTTCGGTCAGCAAGGATAATATTTTTGTGCTTTGCCGTAGAAATCATTTCTGAAAAATCATTATCGAGTTTCATAAGTTCAGACTTGTATTTTTCGGTATTCTGATTGTAAAATGACGCATTCTCACTGTCGATACTGCAAATGCTGTCGTTTACGGCATCAAGCATGATTACGGCATTTTTCAGCGAGGTAAAAATGTGTTCGTCGTATTCGCTGTCATGTTCGTGATCATCATCATGATTTTCAAGAGGAGTAATGAAATCGAGCAGACGAAGTGTTTCGACATCACCTGCCGATTCAAGCATTTTGTTTACCCAGACTTCCGATTCACCGCCGTTGTAAATAAACAGGTCAGCCTGCTGTATTTTTGAAATATCCGTAGCAGACGGCTCATATGAATGACTTTCTGCACCGGGAGTAAGTAAGAGAGTTATATCTGAATTTTCGCCTGTAATGGCTCTTACAAAGTCATACTGAGGGAAAAGCGTCGTTACAATCTGAAGTTTTCCATCATCTTGAGTCGTGTTTGTGTTGCAGGCGGTCAGAGTAAATATAGTTGCAATAGAAATTATTAATGATAAAATTTTACTTTTCACAGTTTTTGCACCTTCCATATAAAACAGTTCTTGAGTTGTCTACAGTAAAGCCGTGTTCAGCGAGGATATGGTCGCCAATTGCCTGCATATAGGAGCAGTCAAGGTGCATCAGTTCACCGCACTCGATACACTTGAGATGAAAATGTTCCCTGCACTTTTTTTCGGGATCTATATACTGATAACACGCACTTGACTTGTCATCAAGAAAATATTTTCTTATAATACCGTTGCTGACCAGTCTGTCGAGGTACCTGTAAACTGTAGCCGTTCCGATATTGTAGTTGTTACTATTTATATAACTGACAATTTCAGCAGCTGTCAGATGCTTGTCCTTGTTTTCAAGAAACATGTTAAGTATAATTTCTTTTTGTTTTGTTTTATAGTCTGTAGGTCTCAAATTAATCATTCCTTATTGAAATTAATATTCATTTTCAATTTTATCACTTTTTCCTCAATATGTCAAGAGATATTTAATACAACACGTACAAATAATGCATTTAAACTTTGCAAGGTATCTCCTAATTTAACAAAATTATATTTAAAACATATAAAATCAGTGTTTTTTTCTACAAATCTATTGACATTTATTTCAAAATATACTAAAATATAATTATAAATACTTGTAAACAGGAGGTTTAATATGAAATTAAAAAATACACTTGCCGTACTGACAGCTGCTGTTTGCTCAGTTTCAGCTGTTATGACATACGGTATTACTTCTGGTGTTGCAGAAGAAACAATAAAAATCATGTCCATAGGTGACTCCATCACTGACGGTTACGGTACAGACGGTTCTTACCGTAAATTCCTTTACCATAATCTTACAGAAAGCGGTTATTCAATCGATATGGTCGGTCCAAACTGGTCTTGGGGTGATGCTACCTACAGTGATTCCACTACAGGTGACAACTTTACTTATGATGCCGCACACTGTGGCTACAGCGGTTATGCAATCAAGGAATACAGCGGAAGAAGCGGTATTCTTGAAACAATACAGAGTGGTAACTATCTTTCACAGTACACACCTGACATTGTTATTCTGCAAATTGGTACAAATGACGTTATAGACAATCATGAAATAGATTCTGCCGGTGAAAGACTCGATGTACTTGCATCATATATTCTTGAAAATATTTCTTCCGATTCTGCTCTATTTATCACAACAATCCCTGACCTTGAACCTAACCGTGCGGACGTTTATTCATGGTTCGGTAACTACAGACATTCTGCGGACTGGCAGACATACTATTCAGATGAAGAAGCCGCAGCATACGTTAAACAGCAGATTGACAACTACAATGCACAGGTTAAGAAACTTGTTGAAGAAAAACAGGCGGCAGGCGTTTCAAATATTTACTATGGAAATGTAAACAGTGCCGTTACAGATGTTACAACTCAGTTGAAAGACGGTGTACATCCGAATGATGTTGGATATAAGCTTATGGGTGAATACTGGACAGGCGTAATCGGTGCGTACCTTTCAGGCGAAACTCCTGAAGTGACAGAACCGTCCACAGAACCAACTCCAGAACCTACAACAGAAACACAGCCGTCTTCTGAAGCAACAGATCCGACAGAACCGTCAACAGAAGAAACACAGCCAACTTCTGAAGTAACAGACCCTACAGAGCCATCAACAGAGGAAACACAGCCATCTTCCGAAGTGACAGACCCTACAGAGCCATCAACAGAGGAAACGCAGCCGTCCTCCGAAGTGACAGACCCGACAGAACCGTCAACAGAGGAAACACAGCCAACTTATGAACCGGATTCAGATAAAGGTGATGTAAATCTTAATGGTTCGGTAACTGTAGCTGACGCCGCTCTGCTCAGTAAGTTTCTTGTAGGAAATGACAATCTCAGTCCAGCTATGCTTAAACGTGCAGATTTGAACGATGATGGAAAGGTTAATATTTTTGACCGTATTCTTCTTATTAAAAAGATTATTGGATAATAAAATAAACCACCTGTCTTATGATGGGTGGTTTTGAAAGGGTTAAGCTATGAAAAGTAAAATTATATATTGTCTGAATTTAATCTGGACAGCTTTTATTGCATTTTCATTTCCGTTTTGCTTTGGATGGATATTTCTTGACATAACCGGACATTCAAAAGGTTACAGTTACGATCTTGGTGATGAAAAAGGCGTATCTGTAATGTTGGGATGTATAGAATTGCTGATATGGCTTGTTATGGCTGTTCCATCAAATGTCTATGTATTTCGAAAAACAAGGAAAAAAGGAAAAATGTATCTGCTTTTTTTGGCAATAATATATATTATACTTGCTGTAATATGTATTCATTTGATGGGTGGCTTCTCCTTATACTTAAAGAGCGTTTTCAATATTTAGAGAGTTTACAAATAAACTCCCAGTTTGTCGAAAAAGTCTTCAGTTACAAAACTAAAAGTTTTGAACAAACTTTTTTGCTTGCATGCCTGTGGTGCAAAAGTTTGCGGTTTCTGCTCTGCATGCCGTCGGCACTCGGCAGAGCCTTTGGTCGCCGTCCGCAGGCGGCGAAATCCTTCATCGGAGGCGCGTCCGAAGGAAGTGCCCGTGGGGGATATGTACGAGGGGTGAATTGAAAAACAACCCGGTGGGCTGTTTTTCAAGAGGGGACGCTTTACAAGAGAAAGCGTCCCCTTACTTTGGTAGTACTCAAGTTTGCCTGCCGATTTAATCGGCACGAGATTTTAATTTGAGGTTTTTCTACAGTCTGAGAGTTTATAAATAAACTCCGGAGAAGATATTGTTTTTCTCCGGAGTTATTTTAAGGAGAAATTTTTTCTATATGTGCAAATATTGGTCGTCCTTATTTTTATGTTACATCTTGACAAAACAAACATGAAGATATACAATTTAAATAAATCTGTTTATTCCGAGGAAAAGCCATGAAAAATAAAACTACAATACTTATTCCGGCAATGCTTGATTTTCATTTTCCACTGCTCAGATATGCGTTTTGTTCCGACAACTATGAAGCTGTAATACTTGAAAATGATAGCAACATTGCATATACGGGACTGAAATATCTGCACAATGATTTGTGTTACCCTGTGATTCTTATTACAGGACAGTTTATATCTGCACTCAAAAGCGGAAAATACAATAATAATGTTGCACTCATGATACCACAGGCAGGTGATGCGTGTCGTGGTTCAAATTATATACACATGATAAGAAAAGCACTTAAACTTGCAGGTTTTGGACATATTCCTATTATATCACTGAATTTTAAAGGTCTTGAAAAGAACAGTAAACTTAAAATCAGCATCGGAATGATAAGACGTGGGCTTGCGGCTGTTATGTATGGTGACATTCTTATGATACTTCAGAATCAACTATCCGCTTATGAGGTAAATAACGGCGAGACTGACAGTAAGGTTCAGAAATGGACGGAATATCTGAAAAAAAATATTTCTGAAGGAAGACTGCTTTCGTTTTCGAAAATGAAAAAAATATTTTATAGTATTGCAAATGATTTCTCTGAAATTAAAACTGTAAAAAAATCAAAGCCGATTATCGGTATTGCAGGAGAACTTTATATAAAGTACTGTCATCTTGGAAATGCAAATATTTGTGACTATCTGAAGCTCGAAGGGTGCGGTGCATATATCAATGGATTTTCGTGGTATCTGCTTTATTATCTTGATACACATCTTGCAAGAAATGGTGCAGCTGTCGGCATTGGATATAAAGCAGTTATGAGGTACCTGGCAAAAATTCAGTCATATATGGTTTCGGCTCTGAGAGATAACAATTTCCTTTGCTGCGACTCATTTTATGAATTCAGGAATTTTTCATCTGATTATGTAAGCTTTGGCTGTGACATTGCTGATGGCTGGCTTATTGCAGGAGAAATTGTAAATATTAATCGGAATGTAACAAATAGAATAGCCTGTGTTCAGCCCTTTGGCTGTATGCCCAATCATGTTTTCGGAAAGGGTATATATTCTTCAATTCAGCGAAAAATTGATAATATTATGCTGTCTGCTATTGATTTTGATTCAGGAAGTGCTGACGTAAATCTGAAGAACAGATTATCTATGCTGATAAATATATAGGAAATACTGCACATAGAACGCTTTTGATTTTTGTGGAGTATCGCCTGAAAAATGTATTTCTGTGAAAAGGAAAAGATAAATGAAAACATATGCCTGTATTGATTTAAAATCTTTTTACGCATCGGTTGAATGCGTTGAAAGAGGACTTGATCCGATGAATACCAATCTGCTTGTTGCTGATTCCTCCAGAACTGAGAAAACCATCTGTCTTGCCGTTACGCCGTCACTTAAAAAATACGGTATCTCAGGTCGTGCCAGACTTTTTGAAGTTAATCAGAGACTCAGGGATGTAAACAATGAACGAAAATGGAATGCTCCAAATCACTGTCTTACAGGTGAGTCGTATACTGACAGTGAGCTTTGTGAAAATCCGTCACTTGCTGTTTCGTATATTACCGCTCCTCCGAGAATGGCGTACTACATGAAATACAGCACAAGAATTTATGAAATTTATCTGAAATATTTTGCTCCTGAGGATATTCACATTTACTCAATAGATGAAGTGTTCATAGATGTGACTTCATACCTGAAAATTGCTGACATGACCGCAAAACAGCTGATTATGACAGTTATTCAGGATATTCTGAATAATACAGGCATTACAGCAACCGCTGGAATAGGTACAAATCTCTATCTTTGCAAAATCGCAATGGATATTGTTGCAAAACACATTCCTGCCGATAAGAACGGCGTCCGTATTGCCGAACTTGATGAAATGTCGTATCGCAGACTTCTGTGGGGTCATCGTCCGATTACCGATTTCTGGCGTATTGGTAAAGGCTATGCAAAAAAGCTTGAGGGTATGGGACTGTACACAATGGGAGATGTTGCAAGATTTTCACTTACCAATGATGAACAGCTTTACAAAATTTTCGGTGTGAACGCTGAATTGCTTATCGATCACGCCTGGGGCTGTGAAACCTGTACAATAAAGGAAATTAAGGCGTACATTCCCGAAAATACAAGCATCTCCTCAGGACAGGTTCTGTCATCTCCTTATCCGTACGATATGGCAAGACTTGTTATCCATGAAATGGCGGACGCACTTTCACTTGATCTTGTTGACAAAAAAGTCCTCACAAATCAGATTGTTCTGAATATCGGTTATGATATTGAAAATGTAAATAAAAACTTCCGTGGCGAAGTCAAAGCAGACAGGTACGGCAGAGCTGTCCCAAAAGAGGCACACGGCAGTATTAACTTTGAATATACCTCCTCATCAAAGGAAATCGTAAAAGAAGTACTTGAACTGTTCGACAGCATTGTGAACAGGAAGTTTACAGTCAGAAGAATGTCCGTTACGGCAAATCATCTCATAAGCGAAACGGAGTATGAAAAAAACTGTGAATATGAACAGCTTGATCTGTTTTCGGATTATGAAACTGTACAGCAGGAAAAAATATTAAGGGAAAAAAAGCTTGAAAATGAACGCCACATACAGGAAGCAGTTCTTGAAATAAAAAAACGTTACGGAAAAAATGCTGTTCTCAAAGGCATGAATCTTCTTGATGGTGCAACCGCAAAAAGTCGTAACAAACAAATCGGCGGACACAAGGCTTAGGTGATTTTTATGAATTATGATGATATTATTAATCTCTCTCCACCCGTTTCAAAAAATCATAAAAAAATGCCGCTCCTTTCAAGGGCGGTACAGTTTGCTCCTTTTTCAGCACTTACAGGTCTTGATGAGCAGATGAATGAAACTTCACGTCTTACCGATTCTCGCCGGGAGCTTACCGATGATGAAAAAAATCTTCTCGATATGAATATCCGTATTATCGAAAACAATATAGAATATCGTCCGTCTGTGAGTATCGTTTACTTTATTCCCGATGAAAAAAAATCCGGAGGATCATATCATAAAATTTCCGGAAATGTCAGACGTATTGAACAGTCTGACGGTGTAATGCTCTTTGAAGACAATCAGACTGTTAATCTGTCTGATGTGGTATTTATTAAAATACACAATTGATTATTGTAAGATAGATTTATATTTGTCGCATAAACATTTTTTCATCTGTACCTGTAAAATATAGGGACGACCAATGGTTGCCCCTATATTTTAAGAATGAATTTAATTATATTTTGGTTCACATGTAAGATTAACACCAAGACGCTTGAACGTACGCACATCAACTTCAGAAAGGATAACCGTTGAATGAACATCACATCCACGAAGTTTTGAAATCTGTTCCATGGCACATTTTGCCTCAGCACTTGTGGTTGCACAGATTGACAGAGCGAGAAGTGTTTCATCTGTATGCAGACGAGGGTTCTGATTGCCGAGGTGCTGAACCTTGAGATTCTGAATCGGCTCGATAACCTCAGGTGACATAAGGAGAGTATCCTCATCAATTCCGCCAAAATATTTCAGAGCATTCAGCAAAAGTGCCGATGCCGCACCGAGAAGATTTGACGTTTTTCCAGTTATCACATTACCATCAGGAAGCTCCATTGCTGCCGCCGGAGCATTTGTCAGCTGTTCCTTTTTAAGAGCCGGAGCAACTGCTTTTCTGTCCGACATCTTAACGCCTGCCTGTTTCATAAGGAGTTCAAGCTTATAGATTTCCTCATCATTTACAGTACCCATTTTCTGTCCGCACTTTGCAGTATAGTAACGTCTGATTATTTCCTGTCTTGACGCCTCACACACAACCTCTTCATCAATAATACAGTTTCCTGCCATGTTGACACCCATATCGGTCGGAGATTTATAAGGTGATTTGCCAAGAATTTTTTCAAACATTGCATTCAGAACAGGAAAAATTTCGACATCTCTGTTGTAATTTACTGTTGTTTCACCATATGCCTCAAGATGGAACGGATCAATCATGTTCACGTCGTTGAGATCAGATGTTGCGGCCTCATAGGCAATATTGACCGGATGACTGAGCGGAATATTCCACACAGGAAAAGTCTCGAATTTTGCATATCCCGCACTGATATTGCGTTTGTATTCATGATAAAGCTGCGAAAGACATGTTGCCATTTTACCGCTTCCCGGACCCGGAGCTGTAACAACTACAAGACGCTTTGTAGTCTCGATATAATCATTTTTACCGTAGCCCTCATCACTCATGATAAGTTCAAGATTTGAAGGATAGCCCTTTATGTGATAGTGATGATATACTTTGATTCCAAGCGATTCGAGCCTGCGCTGAAAGGCATCAGCAGAAAGCTGTCCCGAATAGCGTGTAAGCACAACACTGCTTACATACAATCCCATCTGACTGAAAATATTAACAAGACGGATAGTATCAGCGTCATATGTAATACCCAGATCGCCTCTTACTTTATTTTTTTCAATATCATTTGAGTTTACGACAATTACAATTTCCGATTCGTCTTTAAGCTGCATAAGCATCTGAAGCTTACTGTCAGGCTTAAAACCAGGAAGTACTCTTGAGGCGTGAAAATCATCAAAAAGCTTTCCGCCGAATTCAAGGTAAAGCTTGTCACCGAACTGTGCAATTCTTTCCCTGATATGCTCTGACTGCATTTTCAGATATTTGTCATTGTCAAAACCAATTTTACAACTGCTCATTTTTTATTCCCTTCACTACTAATTTTACCTATTATAAGTATATAACAAATCAGAAAAAAAAGCAAGTGAAATTTTATAAAGATGTGTAAAATTTTCGCAGACAGTTAAATTTTTATTTTCCATACCTATCATCTGTAGGGGCTGATGCACCACAGGCACTTCCTTCGGTCGCCTACATCAGCCCGTAATTTTCGTATGATTTATAACGGGACTGGGCACCGTC
>JAFQBO010000322.1 GCA_017416665.1 Oscillospiraceae bacterium | reverse complement strand
TGTAAATGCGCCTCCGATGGGGGTATTTCGCCGTCTGCGGACGGCGACGAGTGGCTCGGCCCCGCGACCCCGCAAGCCTTTGAAAAGGCTTGACCGAAACTTTTAGTTTTGTAAATGCAGACTTTTTCGACAAACTGACGGGCGACCAATAGTCGCCCGCATAAAATAGAATAATTACGAATTTTTATTTTTCTCTGCAAGATCTCTTGCTATTGCCGCCGCATCTCTTACATTAATAACGCCGTCGCCGTTATAATCGGCTTCTTTCGGGAGTGTGTCAACTGTACCGTTTGCGAGTGCTCTTGCAATAGCGGCAGCATCACGGACTGTAATATTAATTTCAGGATCTGCCGGAACTACTTCGATAGTTGTTGAAACTGTAGTTTCTGCGGTAGTTTCAGATGTTGTTTCGGAAACTGCTGTGCTTACAGTCGTTTCTGTCGTTTTGTCTGATTCTGTAGTTACCGAAGTTATTTCACCACCTGTTACTGTAACTGTAAATTTCTTTGAATACATAGCCCAGTATCTGTATGCATATTCGTCTGTTACGGAAACAGCTATTTTATATTCGCCATTCTGAGTATTGTCAAACTGTGATACATCAACAATAAATACATCAGGATAATCCAGCGGATTTACTTTATCAAAAATTGTGCTGTATTCATTAACCTGAGATACAGGAATTGCTCCGCCTTTATAATAAATAAGCGAAACCTCAAGACCTGTCAAATCAAGTTCCTCGCCAATATTATATGTAACCTTATCAGGAAGACTATCAATTTTAATAATTCCTGCCGGCTCTGCCATTGCTGTCATCTCTGTAGAAGAAACCACTATTGAAATTACAGGTGTTATGGCTGTTGTAGTTGTTGACTGCGGTTCAGTATCTGATATTGATGTAGTTACAGCAGTGCCGACTGTAAGAATACCTCCATCAGCCTCCTCACATAAATATGTATAATGAATTCCGCCGAGCCAGTTTTGGGTTGGTGTGGCAACAGATTCTTCACCCATAAAGCTGAATAAAAGCTTATATTCGCCGTCCTGCACAGATTCGTCCACATTCAGCGTAAGTACTACATTTACGCCGTTTGTGTCAAATGTACCATCATCATTTATTGCGTACTCTGTACCATCTTCACCGACAACCTTTACAAGCTCTATGCCATCAGGAAGGTCAGGTGTTACAGTACCCTCCTTTGAACATACGGAAAGAGTCATTTCAACCGTCTGACCTGCTTTTTCAATCTGTACATTTTCAGCTTCCATGCCAACGTATACTTTAGTAAAATAAAAACCTGCTATCGGAACAGTTAAGTATGTTGTAACTGTTTCAACCAATGATATTGATGTTATTGCAGTTGTTGTTGGTTCAGATGCTGATGTTGTGGTAACAGCAGGTTTTTCATCAAGAGATTCAAAAGTTAAATATCTGGAATTTGCATAATTCTGGATATATGTATTTTCATAGCCGTAAATAACGCCTTCATATACATATTCTGTTCTCATAACACCTGTGTTGTAAACAGTATAGTTTGAAAATACAGTAGAACCTGTCTGTGTTGATAATGTACCGCAAAAACCTATATCTGTACTATATACAAAAACACTTTCAAGACTTTCACATTTACTGAAAGCAAAGAAGTATATCTGTCTGACACTTGATGGAATAACAACACTTGAAAGTCTGCTGCATTCTTCAAACGCACCTGTTTCAATCACTTCAACTCCATCGGGAATGGTAACATTTGCAATTTTGCTTCCCGAAAAAGCATACTCGCCGATTACAGTAACAGGAAGTCCGTTGATTTCAGACGGAATAACAACCGCCGTCATTGATTTATCACTGTCAATTATTTCAACATGATCTTCATACTGAGCATATGTAAGATTTTCGTATGTACCCTGTACGGTATTTGCAGCTGTTGTTGTAGTTGTTGTCTGCGTTTCTGAAACAGTAGTTGTAGTAGTAGCAACCGGAACCATTGTTACATTCTGCAAAATAGTAGTTATCAGACAGCCGGTACATGGAAGTGTCAAAAAAGTTGTTTTGGTAGTTCCATGAGTTTCCTGACACGGAAATCTAAAAGTTGTTAAAGATGATGTAGTTGTAATTTCTTCATCTGACGGAGCTGTTGTTACAGCAGGCTGAGCATCCGATGATACCGTCACCTGAACAATCATTGTTTTTATCGGTGCTGTAGTGCTGACAGCTGTTTCTGTGGTTTCGTTTGTCTGTTCAGCCTCTGTACTTACAGTTGTGGTAATTGTTGTTTCTTCTGTTCTGGTTGTTGTACCGACATAAGAAGTCATGGTAACAACTTTTGTTTTGTTTGTGTTCTGCTGAGCCTTTGCGACAGTGATTTCCTCAGAATACACTGCTGATGCGTTTCCGACTGTAACAGTGTCCGCACTGACAGATGTCATAAACGGAAATGTCGAAACAGCAGTTACACAAGCCGTAAGAAAAGCTGTCAAACGTTTTTTTGTAGTCATAATTTTTTCCTCCTGCGTCTTAAAATAGTTTTTTCACGAAACACTCTGAAATGTTCCCTTTACTTATTAGACGTATGACATTATAATTTTTCGCAGTAAAAAAATATATTTTTTGTATTTAACTTATTTTTATCTTATATAACCAAAGTAAGAATAAAAGTCATCTATAAAACTGCAAAAAACTTAAAAATAGCGGGCAACCAC
>JAFQBO010000321.1 GCA_017416665.1 Oscillospiraceae bacterium | reverse complement strand
CCTACAAATCAGAAGCACAGAAAATAAAATTTTAATTGTTACAAGGCAGGTCGCCCGCTATTTTCAGGTTCTTCTACAGTATGAATAAATTTATCCTGAAAGAGTAAAAAAAAGGACATCTGAAAAACAGCTGTAAATCCGCTGAATACGATGGGTGTATGATTTTTAAAAATATACAGGGACAACAAAAGGACAACAGAAGGACATCACAGGGACATCACAGGGACAACACAGGGACACAGTCAATAAATTATAAAAGAATTATAAAGAATTATAAAATAAATATACTGGCAGAGCGTCTGGAAGAAGAATATAATTAAAATAAAATTTTATTTGTCTTTTTCCAACAAAATTTCATAAGACCCCTTGACAAATCGTAAAAAATGGAATATAATATGTAACATGTGGGCGAATAGTAAACCACATGAATAATTTTTCGGGAAAAGGAGGAAAAATATGCCAACATTTAATCAGCTTGTTCGTAAGGGAAGAAAGGTTCTCGCAGACAAGTCAACAGCTCCAGCACTTCAGAAGGGTTACAATGCCAAGAAGAAGACAGCTATCGATCAGAGCTCACCTCAGAAGCGTGGTGTTTGTACAGCAGTAAGAACTTCAACACCTAAGAAGCCTAACTCAGCTATGAGAAAGATTGCCAGAGTTAAGCTCACAAACGGTCACGAAGTAACAGCTTACATTCCTGGTATCGGTCATAACCTTCAGGAACACAGCGTTGTTCTTATCAGAGGCGGAAGAGTTAAGGATCTCCCTGGTGTACGTTACCACATCATCAGAGGAACACTCGATGCACAGGGCGTTGCAAACAGAATGCAGGCTCGTTCTAAGTACGGTGCAAAGAGACCAAAGGCAAAATAATTGAAATAGGATAACTGCCACAGGATTATATGTGGAGATTTAAATATATATTAAATCCTCTGCATTGGTCTTGACGTCATAAAATGACGAGTACCTATGAATTCATGAAAAAATGTGAAGGAGGGAAGCGAAAATGCCAAGAAGAGGTAAAATCGCAAAGCGTGATGTATTACTGGATCCAGTATACAACTCAAAGGTTGTAACACGTCTTATCAATAACATTATGTTAGACGGTAAGAAGGGTGTTGCACAGAAAATTGTTTACGGTGCATTTGAAATCGTTGCTGAAAAGACTGGCAAGGATGCCCTTGAAGCTTTTGAAGAAGCAATGGAAAATGTAATGCCGGTTCTTGAAGTAAAAGCCCGCAGAATGGGTGGTGCAACATATCAGGTACCAATGGAAGTACGTCCTGAAAGACGTCAGACATTAGGTCTGAGATGGATCACTAAGTATTCAAGAGAAAGAAACGAAAAGACAATGAAGGAAAGACTTGCCGGTGAAATCATGGACGCTATCAACGGTACAGGTGGTGCCTGCAAGAAGCGTGATGATACTCACAAGATGGCGGAAGCAAACAAGGCGTTTGCACACTACCGCTGGTAATCTGCAATTATTTAGTTAAGGAGAAATATTATGCCAAGAGATTGTTCACTTGAACAGACAAGAAATATCGGTATAATGGCTCACATTGACGCAGGTAAAACCACTACAACAGAGCGTATCCTGTTTTATACCGGTATCAACCATAAAATAGGTGAAACTCACGAAGGTGCTGCTACAATGGACTGGATGGAGCAGGAACAGGAAAGAGGTATTACAATTACTTCTGCTGCTACTACTGCATACTGGGCAGGCCACCGACTCAACATTATCGATACTCCTGGACACGTTGACTTCACAGTAGAAGTTGAACGTTCACTCCGTGTACTCGACGGCTCTGTAACAGTTTTATGTGCTAAGGGCGGTGTTGAACCACAGTCAGAAACAGTTTGGAGACAGGCTGACGAATATAAGGTTCCAAGAATGGCGTATGTCAACAAGATGGACATTATGGGTGCTGACTTCTATAATGTTGTTGACATGATGAAGACAAGACTTCACTGTAATGCTGTTCCAATTCAGCTCCCTATCGGTTCTGAAGATACATTCAAGGGTATCATTGATCTTCTTGAAATGAAGGCTTATGTATACTATGATGATCTTGGAAAAGATATCAGAGTTGAAGAAATTCCTGATGACATGAAGGAAAAGGCTCAGGAATACCATGATGCTCTCATCGAATCAGCTGCTGAACAGGATGATGAACTCATGGAAAAATTCTTCGGCGGTGAAGAACTCACAATCGAAGAAGTTAAGGCTGCAATCAGAAAGGCAACTATTGCAAATGACATGGTTCCTGTAACATGCGGTACTTCATACAAGAACAAGGGTGTTCAGAAGCTTCTCGACGCTATCGTTGACTACATGCCTTCACCACTCGACGTTCCTGCTATCAAGGGTATCAACCCTGATACAGATGAAGAATGTGTAAGACATTCATCAGATGAAGAACCATTTGCGGCTCTTGCATTCAAGATCGCTACAGACCCATTCGTAGGTAAGCTTTGCTTCTTCAGAGTTTACTCAGGTTCTGTAAATGCCGGTTCTACAGTTCTTAACGCAACTAAGGACAACAAGGAAAGACTCGGCCGTATCGTTCAGATGCACTCAAATGACAGAAAAGACCTCGAAACAGTATATGCAGGTGATATTGCTGCTGCTATCGGTCTTAAGAATACAACAACAGGTGACACACTCTGTGATGAAAAGCACCCTGTAATTCTTGAATCAATGGAATTCCCTGAACCTGTTATTCAGCTCGCTATCGAGCCAAAGACTAAGGCTGGTCAGGAAAAGATGGGTATTGCTCTTG
>JAFQBO010000320.1 GCA_017416665.1 Oscillospiraceae bacterium | reverse complement strand
GGAAATTCCTTCAGAGGAACTTTCTCAGTACAAGGGATACAGTTTTGTTGATTCCGTAAAAGTCGGAGGTAGCTTTTACAACCGTGCTGATGTTGTTCATATGGATTATTCTGTAAAATTTACATTAAATATCGTCTGTGACAGGTGTCTGAAGGAGTTTGACAGGGAGTATTCCTTTGACTTTCGGCATGTTGTCGTAACCTCTGTAAATAAAAACAATGATGATTTTATCATTGCGGAAAATTACAGGGTTGACGTGAATGAGATTGCTCTTTCGGATTTGCTTCTGGAACTGCCGACAAAGCTTTTATGCTCTGATGACTGCAAGGGACTTTGCAGTATGTGTGGCTGTGATCTGAACGAATCCGAGTGTAATTGCCAAAATTAAGCTTTGCATGACAGAGCTGTAAGGAGGTGCCGAAAGTGGCTGTACCAAAGAGAAAAACTTCCAAAGCAAGACGTGATAAAAGACGTTCAGCTGTTTGGAAGCTTGATGCACCTGCATTCTGCAGATGCGATAATTGCGGTGAATTAAAGGCTCCGCATAAGGTTTGTAAGAATTGTGGATTCTACAAGGGCGTTGAAGTTATCAAGATGGATGCTGAATAATGCCTCAGAGGTGGAGAGGAGGAGCAATCTTCCTCTCCTTTTCGTTTTTTACATGCTTGTTTAAATTATAAGATAAATGACGAAAATTAAACTGAACCCGCAGGGCGTCTGCCGATTGTTTGCAGTGTTTAAACTTACCCGAAACACAAATATTATGCCTGCAAACAATCAGTTCTGCCATAAGGCAGAATGACCAAATCGGAGATTTGGTCAGCAGACGCCCGTAGCGGAGTGTAAAACTTAGTTTTATATGTTTTTGAAAGGAGATGACAATATGCCACTGCCTTTAGTTGCAGTTGTGGGACGACCTAACGTCGGAAAGTCCACACTGTTCAATAAACTTGCCGGTAAGCGTATTTCAATCGTAGAGGATACACCCGGCGTTACAAGAGACAGAATTTATACAAAATGCGAATGGCGTTCAAGAGAATTCATGGTGGTTGATACCGGCGGTATCGAACCGACTTCAGATGATGTCATTCTTTCACAGATGCGAAGACAGGCAGAACTTGCCATAGAAAGAGCAGATGTTATTGTACTGGTAACCGACATCAAGTGCGGTGTTACAGCAACCGACTCAGATGTTGCCTCAATGCTTCTCAAGAGCGGAAAGCCGGTTGTTCTTGCAGTAAATAAATGTGATACTATTGGCGAGCCGCCGATGGAGCTTTACGAGTTCTATAATCTCGGACTTGGTGATCCGTTCCCGATTTCTTCTCAGCACGGTCACGGAACAGGTGATCTTCTTGATGAAGTATTCAAGTATTTCCCTGATGACAAACTTGAAGATTACGAAGATGACTATATCAAGGTTGCAGTTATCGGTAAACCGAATGCAGGAAAATCTTCACTTATCAACTATATAGCAGGTGAGGAGAGAGTTATTGTTTCAAATATTGCCGGTACAACCCGTGATGCGACGGATACTGTTATAGAAAACGAAAATGGTAAATTTGTTTTCATTGATACGGCAGGTATCAGAAAAAAGTCAAAGGTAAATGAAAGAATTGAGCATTATAGTGTACTTCGTGCTTATATGGCTGTTGACAGAGCAGACGTTTGTATTATCATGATTGATGCTCAGGAAGGTTTTACGGAACAGGATTCAAAAATCGCAGGTTATGCACATGAACAGGGGAAAGCATCCATCGTTGCTGTAAACAAATGGGATGCAATTGAAAAAAATGATAAGACGATGCAGGAATTTCAGACAAAGCTCGAAAATGATTTCAGCTTTATGTCATATGTTCCGTTTGTGTTTATTTCTGCTAAAACAGGACAGCGTGTAAACAAGCTTTTTGAAATGATTACACTTGTGAATGAACACAACAGTATGCGTATCTCAACAGGTATGCTTAACGATGTTCTGGCATATGCCACAACAAGAGTTCAGCCACCATCAGACAAGGGCAGACGTCTTAAAATTTATTATATGACTCAGCCGTCGACAAAACCGCCGACATTCGTTACCTTTGTAAACAGAGCGGACCTATTCCATTTTTCTTATCAGAGGTATCTTGAAAATCAGATAAGAGGAACGTTTGGTCTTACAGGCACTCCTGTTAAATTTATTGTAAGGGAACGAGGAGAAAGTAAATAATGCTGATTAACTTTATTCTGGCTATACTGATTTGTGCGGTTATTTCTTATCTTATGGGAAGCTGTAATTCTGCAATTATTACTGTAAAACTTATGAAAGGTAAGGACATCCGTGATTTCGGAAGTGG
>JAFQBO010000319.1 GCA_017416665.1 Oscillospiraceae bacterium | reverse complement strand
TACTATGTTCTTGACAGGCGGTGATTAAATGGCTGTAGATATTGAAATTCCTTTATCTGATATAGAGGAAGAAGCAGAAAAGCCGTCACGGACATACTGTCTTGACCTTGACAAAGGGCGTATCATCGGAATGGTTGACGGTATTGATGCAGTTAAGCAGGCTGTGGAAAAGGCTCTTTCCACACGACGTTTTTATTGCCTGATTTATGACAGCGATTACGGTTGCGATGCGACGAATGCTGTACATGACAAAATATAACCCGTGAATACCTTGAAACCGCTGTTCCCGAAATGATTACAGATGCTCTTTCACAGGATAGCCGTATCCTTGAGGTTGACGATTTTGAAATTAATTTCAGTGATGATAAAATGCATGTCAGTTTCAAAATCACTACCGTTTATGGCGAAACAATTATTGAATATACACTCTGAAATAAACCATCGTGCAGTAAAATATAATTATGCTTAAAAGGAGAATTGAATTATGTCACAGTTATCAAGATTTTTAAAGACAAATAAAAAAGCCAAGGAAAATACTGTTTTTGTTGCTACCAGATTTCTTACAGATGAAAACGGAAATCCGCTTGAATGGGTAATCAAGCCTATTACAACAAAGGAAAATGACGAAATCAGGGATAGTTGTATGATGGAAATTCCTGACAAAAACAACGGTTACAGAACAAAGCTTGACTTTACAAAATACAGAGCAAAGGTTTTATGTGCAAGTGTTGCAGAGCCTAATCTCGAAAGTACTGAGTTACAGACAAGTTACGGCGTTACAAGACCTGAGGATCTTATCAGAGAGATGATTGACGACCCGGGAGAATATGACAGCTTCTTTGAATTCGTTTCAAAATTCAACGGCTTTAACAAAAACGCCGATGAGGAAATTGAAGAAGCAAAAAACTGATAAACAGCGACATGGAAGCGTGGTATGCCCATTGTGCCCTTCACAAATTTCACATACTGCCTTCCGTGTTCGCTGAAATGAGTCCGGAAGAAAAACATTTTATCGTTGCATCAATCATTCAGATGGCAGATGATGAAAAAAAAGCAAGAGAGAAAAAAAGGAAGTGAATAAAAAATGTCAATCAGAGAAACTATTGAATTGCAGGATCTGTTCAGCCCTGTTATAAAACAAATTGTATCATCTGTCAACTATGCTGTCACCGCTATGGAACAAATGCAGAGCACTATGAAAAAGCCTCTTGACACAGGTGCAGTGAAGTCCGCAAGAAAAACTGTGGATGATTTGAATGATTCAATGGAGCAGATGAAAAAAGTTTCCGAAAATGCCAAAAAATCATTCGGACAGACAGGTGATGAGGTGGGCAGATTCGGACAAAGAAGCGGTAGTGCTGCTGAAAATATCGGAAATCTGTTTGTTTCTCTGGGAAGTTACAAAATTTTATCTGCTGTAAAAAGTGCTTTTGTCGAAACAACAAATTCTGCAATCGAATTTGAATCGGCTATTACGGGAATTTACAAAACCGTTGACGCTACTCCTACACAGCTTGGTATTTTATCGGATACAGTCAAAAAAATGTCAACTGAAATTCCGTCAACAACCACTGAAATTGCAGGAGTAATGGAGTCGGCCGGACAACTTGGCATCGAGCTGAATGGTATTGAAGATTTTACACGAACTGTTATAAACCTTTCAAATTCAACCAATCTTACTTCCGATAATGCTGCTCCTACAATCGCAAAATTTGCCAATGTAACCGATATGGACGAAAGTCAATACAGCAATCTTGGGTCGGCTATTGTTGCACTTGGCAATAATTTCGCAACAACAGAAGCCGAAATAGTTGACATGACTTCATATCTTGCGTCTGCTGCAAATCTTGCAGGAATGTCTCAGGCTGATATTCTTGGTCTGGCAACGGCAATGCTGTCAGTGGGAATCAATGCAGAAGCCGGTGGTTCGTCAATGTCAAGACTTATTACTCAGATGCAGCTTGCTGTTGAAACAGGTGATGGTCTTGAAGATTTCGCAAGTGTTGCGGATATGTCTGTATCACAATTTGCGGACTCTTTTGAAAATAATGCTGTAGGTGCGGTACAGACTTTTATTTCAGGGCTTAATGATATAGAAAGAAACGGAATGTCTGTTTCTGCAATATTGCAGCAAATGGATCTTGATGATATACGTCTTTCAAATACCATCAAAGCAATGGCAAGCGGTAGTGATGTACTTACTTCAGCAATATCAACAGCGTCATCGGCATGGAGCGAAAATACTGCCCTTACAAATGAAGCAACCAAACGTTATCAGACTCTTGAAAGTGAATTGCAGATAACAAAAAACACCTTTGGCAACCTTAAAATTGCTATTGGTGATTCACTTACACCTGCACTGGAAGGATTTAATAATGTTGCTGTCGAGGCAACGGACACTGTTGCACGATTTGCTGAAAAAAATCCGGTTGCTGTTTCGGGTATTGCGGCTTTTACAGGAACTGTCGGCACTGCTGTCGGGGCAATCGGAACTTTTGCACCTGCCGTGGCATCTGTTACTTATGCTCTGAAAACACTTATCCCGGTGGCAAGCACAGCAAAACTGTTGTTGGGCGGAGGTATTGCAATCGCAGGAGTTGCCGCCCTTGTCGGAATAGGTACCGCCATTTACACTTCCGCAAAAAAAGCTGAAAACGCTGTTGAAGATTATAACGGAACTCTGAAGCAGTGCACCGAAGAAATGGAATCTGTAAGAGGACAGTATGAAGCGGCTAAAGAAGCTTTCGGTGAAAACTCGGATGCCGCTCAGGCTCTGGCAAGTGACCTTGAGACACTCAATGCACAGTATGAAAAGGGTGGTGGTGCTGCTGCTGATTATGCTCAGCGAATTACTCAGAATATTGAGGACTGGAATAAACTGAAAAGCAGTTATCAGGAACAACTTACCGAAAATGACAATACAGTTGTAAATGATATTGCATCTGTTAATCAGTTGACAGCTTTATCGGATAAGGCTGTGAAAACAGCCGATGACCTCGAATATATGCGTTCCATCGCCGAAACACTTAATCAGAAATATAACCTTGATATTGAAGTCAGTTATAACGGCAGTGTTACAGGATTTGACAAGCAACAGCTTACCGGTATGGCTGTTGCCGAAGCGACAAGCAACAGAAAAGAACTTGCAACCAAAAGCCTTACAGGTACTGAATATCAGAATAATTATTTTACAGCTGAAGAGAATTACAATAATATTTCAACGCAATATGATGAACTCTTAAAAGAGTACGAAAAGCAAAAAGAATTATTCTATATGGATCGTACTGCCCCACATGATAAGCTGGAAACACTTGGTACGCAATTATTTGGTGAACAGTGGGACATCAGGAGTGTCTGGTGGGGTGAAAATGACCCGAATTTTGATGAGCTAAGCTATAACTATTCAGATGAAGAAATCAAATCCGGAAAAGCAGGGCTGTATCATGAAATAAAGTTCTCAAAGCAGGAATTCGATAATATTTCCGCTCTGGGCAGAGAGTGGGCGAAAATTGCTGGGATAGACTACGACAGCTATATAAAGGATCTTTCAAAAAGTATGCTGATTTCGGGTGAAAGACCGGCTGATGCCTCGGCTTATAATGATATATACAATTATCAGGGTGGACTTGCTGATATGATTTCGGACGTCAGAAGTGTTTCCGTTGCTGTGGATGAAAACAGTGAGGCTGTAAAAAACAATGCGGTTACTTTATCTGAAGAAGGTATTACTGCTCTTGAAAATTATGCACAGAGGGTTCAGGAGGTTTACAATGCTGAACGTCAGAAACTTGATAACATGTTTTCAACCTTTGAATCGGCTGAACTTGTTGACGGAAAAATGAATATTGAAATAGAAGGTGTTGTCAATTTTGATACGGCAATGGAAAATATTCAGAGTCAGATTGATTATTTTGAAGAATATCAGGTCGCTGTTGACACTATTCTTAAATACGATATTTATGACAATGCAAAGCAAACCATTCAACAGTATCTTTCAGAACTGACTCCCGAACAAACCGTAAAACTTTACACAGAACTTGAGACAAAGGGAGATGAAGAGGCTGTCGGACAGCTTGAAACACTTGCGGGTAAAATCGATGAGCTTAGTCTTAAAAAGGATGAAATCGCAACAACCTTTACACAGATTAATTCAGATGTTTCAGATGCCTGGACAGATACCATTAATACTATTTCCCAATCGACTAACGGTCTTAATCTGCAATCAAAAGCGTTGACAATGTCACAGACAACCATGAACGGCTATATAAAAGGACTGGTGAAAGGCGGAGATGATGCTGTCAGTGCAATCGAAGCTATAAAAGTGCAGATTCAGGAGGCTCTGAATACTCTTCCGACACAGGTCGGAGTCAATGTCAGCACGACTGTTTCAAATACCGAAAAATGGGCGTCCGTATCCACAAGACCGGGTAAGATGCTGCAGGTTGAAGGTAATGCAACAGGTACTACCAATTCTGCCGATATATTCATAGCAGGTGAAAAAGGACCGGAGCTTATCATCGGCAAGCAGGGAAGTTCTGTTTTCCCTGTCTCTGAAACAAATCGTATTATTTCGGCTGTATCAGGGACTGATATAAGTGAAAATTATACCAGATTCTTTACAAATGAAAATCAGATTATCAACAATAATCAGAATACGATAAACAATTACTGTTATGTAGATTTTTCACTCCTTGACAAGCTTACATCAGCAATTAACAATAAAAGCAATTACGTTTCTGATAACACTTATTCTTTTGATTTTAACGACATTTCGGATAAAAACGATATTCATAACCGGGATTATTTAATTTCTCATACGGAAAATATTTCAACCCGTGACGAAAGTACGGAAAATTCAGAAAACATTTCAAGAAAGGAAATATTTATTAATTTCGGTGGTGAAGGTGAAATCAAAATCGATGGTATGGGAAAAGAAGAGATTCTGGAGGTTATGCTGAATTATGCAAAGCCTGTTCTTGCCAATATCATTTCGACCGAAATATTTGAAGAAGGTGATGCAAGTTATGACTACTAACAAATATCAGCTCTGGCTTGAAACAAACGGTGGCAGAACAAAATTGCAGTTGCCTGTTAATCCGGAAAAAATCACAATCAAAGATACGGCTCAGACCAATTCTTTTTTTGTCGGAGGACTTGGGGAGGTCGTTGTTTCAAGCGGTATGAAAGCTGTTCAAATCAGTTTTTCAAGTATTTTTCCAAAAGAATATTTTCCCGGCTGTGAAGTCAAAAAACCTTTGTCTCCCCGTGTTTACAAAGTCTTTTTAGAGGCTCTTGTCAGATATGGAACTGTTTTTAAATTCCGTATTACAGGCATTGGTATTACATGGAACGTAATTGCGGACAGTTTTACATATTCTGAAAGTGGTGGTGATGTGGGTACTTATGAATATTCTGTGGTTTTTAAGGAATTTATCAGCGTTAAGCCGAAACAAATCAACATAAACAAAATTAATGGAAAAATTTCTGAAAATAAATCTCCTGCAAGAGTAAATACCACCCAAAAGCCTGAAACCTATACCACTCAGCAGGGCGATTGTCTTTACAACATTGCCAAACAAATTTATGGCGATGGTTCGCAGTACATGAAAATCTATAACGCAAATAAAAATCTTATCGGTTCAAATCCGAATCTGATTGGTGTTGGAGTTACGCTTGTAATTCCATAACAGGAGGTAAAAATGTTTGAAGAAAAAACCTATGAAAATCTTATGGAAGACGTTCTTTCAGCTGCTCCCGACGATATTGACACACGTCAGGGCAGTATTTTTTATGACGCAGTTTCGGGTATCATGATTAAAATAGCCGAATTTTACACAGACCTCGAACTGATTTTTTCACTTTCCCGTGTGGAAACGGCAACAGGCGAATATCTTGACTGCAAAGCCTCTGAATACGGCATTACAAGGCAGTCGGCAACCTATGCACAGTATTATGCCGAATTTACAGGAGCAGTTCCAGAAGTTGGTGAACGTTTTTTCTGTGACGGCATGTACTTCGTCTTTAAAAGAACTTCTGACAACAGTATGATTTTTGAAGCTGAGGAAGGCGGAACAAAATACAACGTCATTC
>JAFQBO010000318.1 GCA_017416665.1 Oscillospiraceae bacterium | reverse complement strand
TTTGCGGTTCACGGTCATCTGCACAACGTCAAGTATTCACTTGAGGTTCTCAAGGACATGGCACGCCGCAACGGTGCAAATATAGTGCTTTACGGACACACACATGCAAGGCACAACGAATACGATGACGGATTGTACATCATAAATCCCGGAAGTATTTCAATTCCAAGAGACGGCAACAAACCATCATTTGCGGTAATAGAGCTTTTGCCAAAGGGTATTATCACAAATATTGTTGACCTGTAAATATTATATTCAAAACTCTTAAAAATGTTACACAGAAAGGATTTTATATGAACCAAACGTTAATTTTAAAAAATGTAAAAGACGAAAAATACCTCAGAGTCTTTATTACAGGCTGTCTGATGTTTTTTCTTACCATTCTTCCGATAATAATTTTCACGGGAGGGTATTATATCTATTATGGAGACTACAATTCACAGCAAATTCCGTTTTACACACACGCCCATGAATTCATAAAAAGTGAAGGGCTCGGCTGGGACTGGGGTACAGATCTCGGTGCAAACTTTGTCGGCTCATACTCGTTTTATCTGCTGGGGAGTCCGTTTTTCTGGCTGACTCTCCCACTGCCGAACTTTCTTGTTGTGTTTGCCATGCCTGTACTTCTTGCAGTAAAACATGGTCTTGCCGCAGTTACAGCCTACGCATTTATCAGACGTTTTGTACGCAGTAAAAATGCGGCGTTCATCGGCGGTCTGCTTTACGCTTTTTCGGGATTTCAGCTGTTCAATATTTTCTTCAACCACTTCCACGACGTTACAGCATTTTTCCCTCTTATGCTCATCGCCCTTGAAGAAAAGATAAACAACGACAGAAAGGGATTTTTCGCCATAACAGTTGCCCTGATGGGAATTATAAATTACTTCTTCTTTACAGGTCAGGCTGTTTTTGTCATTATCTACATACTTACACGTCTCGGCTCACCTGACTTTAAAATTACATGGAAAAAGTTCTTCTCACTGGCGTTTGAAGCTGTTGTCGGCGTAATGATGGCGATGGTAATTCTGCTCCCTGCCGCACTCGGAATTTTAGGCAACTACCGTATAAACGAACGTCTTTACGGGCTTAATCTCGTTTCCTACAGCGACCGTACAAGAATACTTCGCATAATTCAGAGCTTTTTCATGATACCTGATGTTCCAGCCCGTCCGAACCTTTTCAGTTCAGACAACGCTAAATGGGCATCAATCGGCGGATACCTTCCGATGTTCTCGATGGCAGGCGTTATCGCCTTTGTGAAAAACCGCAAAAAGCACTGGGCTGTAAAGCCAGTAATTGTCTGCATGATATGTGCATTTATTCCGATATTAAACTGTATGTTCTACACTTTCAACAGTTCCTATTACGCAAGATGGTACTATATGCCGATTTTAATTATGGCTATGATGACAGCTCAGGCACTTGATGATGTAAAAATTAATTTAAGACCTGCAATAAAAATCTGCGGAGGCGTAATGGCGGCACTTGCGGTTATAGCCGTTCTGCCTAAAAAAATCGAGGATTCCGAAGAAGTTGTATGGTTTGAATTTGCAAATTACCCAGCTTACTTTGCACTTGTGCTTGCCGTTTCAATAATCGGACTTATAATACTTTATCGGATCGATATGCTTCGCCGAAACGGAAAAAAATTCATGAAAACGGCTGTTATTTCAACAATAGCCTGCTCTGTAGCGTGTACAGCATCGGTTGTGTACTTCGGAGTTTCGCTCGGCACAGTTCCGTCAACCTATATTGACAACGGCATACACGGAGCTGAAAATCTGGATCTTGCTGATATGGAAGAAGAAGGTTTCTACAGACTTGATATTTCCGAAAATTTTGATAATTACCCGATGCTCTGGGGATATTCTTCAATGAGAGCCTTTCAGAGTACAGTTCCTGCAAGTATCATGGAATTTTATCCGAACTTTGGTATTACAAGAGACGTTGCCTCAAGAGCACCGCTTGAAAACTACACCTTCAGAGGTCTTTTCTCAGTAAGATACTACCTTGAAAGAGTTGACAAAGCCACAGAAGATGAATACTCCTACACAACCACACTTCCGGGCTTTACCTACAAAGACACTCAGAACGGTTTCTACATTTACGAAAACGACTACTACATTCCGATGGGCTTTACATACAACTACTATATAACAGATACTGAAAGCGTACAGCATACCGATCAGACTATAGAGCGTGCATTGTTAAGAGCCATGGTAATTTCCGAAGAAGATGCCGAAAAGTACAGTGATATAATCTATGAGCTTCCGTATGATCTTATGGCAGGTCTGACAGAAACTGATTATATCAGTGATGCTCAGGACAGAGGCTACCAGTCCTGCTCGGAATTCAACTACGACTCCGAAGGCTTTAATGCAAAAATTTCACTTCCTGAATCAAGACTTGTATTTTTCAGTGTTCCTTATGAAGACGGCTGGACAGCATATGTAAACGGAGAGCCTGCTGATATAGTAAAGGCGAATTTCGGATTTATGGCTGTAAAGTGTGATTACGGCGAAAATACGATTGAATTTGTCTATGAAACACCGGGTCTTACAATCGGACTTATCTGTACATTTGCAGGTATAACACTGCTCGGCGGTTATCTTTTCATTTTCAGAAACAAAAAGAGTAAAACTGCCGTATGCTCACACTATTACGATTACGGTATGACATCATCATGTCAGGCAGAAGAGAATTATATAAAAAGCATTCTTGATGATTTTGACGGAGGTAAATAAAATGCATCTTGAAGAAAAAACTGTCTCAAGCAGGGAAATTTTCAAAGGAAAGGTTTTTACGGTAACAGAAGACATTGCACTCCTTGAAAACAATACTCAGGTTACGAGAGAAGTCGTCCATCACAACGGCGGTGTTACCGTTATTCCGATAACTGATAGCAACGAAATCATTATGGTAAAACAGTTCCGCTATGCAGGTCAGAGAGTACTTCTTGAAATACCTGCGGGAAAGCTTGAAAAGGGTGAAAGCCACTACGACTGCGGAAAAAGAGAACTTCTTGAGGAAACAGGCTGTACCTGTAAAGAGTACAAATATCTCGGTGAAATTATGCCGACACCTGCATATGTCAGCGAAGTAATTCATATGTACATTGCAGAAGGTCTTGAATATTCACAGCAGGATCTTGACGATGATGAGTTTCTCGATATTGTCAGAATCCCTCTTGAAAAAGCATATGAAATGGTTTTAAACGGTGAAATTACCGATGCAAAAACTCAGATTGGAGTGCTTAAAGCTTATTGTCTGAAAAAATAAATTTTGTAGGGGTCGATGCCCACATCGACCCGCAAACAAACAACGTAATTATCGGGCTGATGTGGGCATCAGCCCCTACATCAGAGCGTGTACACTAAAATCAGGCAAGCTCAGTTTCTCTGATTGCCATATATCTGCTGTAGGCATCTAAAATCTGGTCTTCCACAAGCTGACGTGCAGCAGGTGAAATCGGATGGACTATATCACGGAAAACACCGTTTTCATCCTTTCTGCTGGGCATCGCCACAAACATTCTTTCATCGCCCTGTACGATTTTGATGTCATGTACAGCAAGAGTATCTTCCAGCGTTATGGAAACTATCGCACGGAGTCTTCCCTCATTGATGGTTTTTCTGATTTTAATGTCTGAAATATTCATAATATGTGCCTCCTAAAAATGTTTACAGGAATATTATTGAACAGATGTGGGAAATTTATACATAATCATAAAATACAAATTCATAAAGGAGTTTAAACCATGGACAGAAATATTTTAAACGGAAAAAAACATATTCACTTTATCGGAATCGGTGGTTCGGGAATGTATCCGCTGGCACAGATTCTCCACTCACAGGGCTACTATCTCACCGGTTCTGACAACAATGAAACAGAAACTCTTGATGCTGTAAGAAAAATGGGTATTCCTGTTTTTGTGGGACAGCGTGCCGAAAACATAGAGGGTGCTGATCTCATCGTGCACACTGCCGCAATCATGGCGGATAACCCTGAACTTATTGCTTCAAAGGCATCAGGCGTTCCTGTACTTGAAAGAAGTGAACTTTTAGGCATCGTAACAGGCTGGTATGATAACGCCATCTGTGTTTCGGGTACACACGGAAAAACCACAACAACTTCCATGCTTACACAGATTTTATATACAGCTGATGTTGATCTTTCAGCATTTATCGGCGGTAAGCTTCCATGTATCGGCGGTAGCGGACGTGCAGGAAAAAGTGATATTATGGTATGTGAGGCGTGTGAATTCGTTGACACATTCCTAAAACTTTTCCCTGACGTTGCCGTAATTTTAAATATTGACGAAGATCACCTCGACTACTTCAAAAATCTCGACAACATTATAAAATCATTCCATAAATTCAGTGAGATGGCTACAAAGGCACTCATCATCAACGGTGACGACGAAAACACATTAAAGGCTGTAGAGGGAATCACAGGCAAGGAAATCATCACTTTCGGCTTAGGCGAGAAATGTGACTACCGTGCTGTAAACATCACAAAAATTTCTGGCATGGAAACACAGTTTGACGTTTGCCACAAAGGTGAAATGCTCGGTAAAATCACACTTCACGTTGCAGGTATTCACAATGTCATGAACGCACTTGCCGCTGTTGCATCAGCAGAATACGCTGACGTTCCTTTTGACAAAATCGCAAAAGGACTTTCTGACTTCAGAGGAGCAGGAAGACGTTTTGAGCATATCGGCACAGCAAAAGGCATAACAATCGTTGACGACTATGCACACCATCCGACAGAGCTTTCAGTCACTCTTTCTGCCGCAATGGAAATGGGCTATAACAAAGTATGGGCAGTTTTCCAGCCGTTTACATTCTCAAGAACTGCAATACTTCTTGATGAGTTCGCTGAGGCACTTTCAATCCCTGACGTTGCCGTGCTTACGGATATTATGGGTTCAAGAGAAAAGAACACATACAACATCTATACGGAAGATCTCGCAGATAAGCTTTCAAACGCTGTATTCTTTAAGCAGGACAAAACAATAGAATATACAGACGAAAGAAAATACAAAAACTTTGATGATGTCTGCGACCATATCTGCAAAAACGCAAAGGACGGAGATCTTGTTATCACACTCGGATGCGGTGACGTTTACAAGGTTGCAAAGATGATTTACAAAAAGCTTTCGGAAACTTAAAAAAATCTGAATTTTTTTAATTTCCTATTTAAAAATTGCGAAAAATGTATTATAATAATATATGGAGGCTTTTATCGTCTCCAATAAAAAAAGACAGTTTTGCTGTTTGAAAGGAAAAACCAGATGATTAACAAAGTAAAAGTTATTATATGCAATAAGGAATATATTCTTCAGACAGAAGAATCACCAAGCTATGTTTACGGTCTTGCAAAAAGACTTGAAAAAAAGCTTAATGATATGTGTGCGGGCAATTCATCCGTTTCACCGTATTCAGCGGCGGTTATGGTTGCACTGTCAACACTGGATGATTTAAGCAAGTCACAGGCAAACTTCGACAATGTAAGAATGCAGGCAAAGGAATATGTTGACGAAGCTGGAAAAGCACGCATTGAACGTGATGCCGCCCTGAAACAGATTCAGCTGTTACAGAACAAAGTCGCTCAGCTTGAGCAGCAGTTACAGGCAAGCAAGGTCGATGCATAATACAGAAATACTTGCTCCTGCCGGGAGCATGGAATCACTGAAAGCCGCCGTAAACTGTGGTGCAGACGCAGTTTACATAGGCGGTAAAAGCTTTTCGGCAAGACAGAACGCCGCAAACTTTGATGAAACAGAGCTTAAACAGGCGGCGGAATTCTGTCATCTGCGTAATGTAAAGCTTTATCTTACCGTCAACACGATTATTTTCGACAATCAGACAGAAGATTTCGCTGAATTTGTAATTAAAGCGGCTGAATGCGGAATTGATGCTTTTATTGTACAGGATTTGGGTGCTTTTGAAATTATCAGAAAATATCTCCCTGACGCTGTAATTCACGGTTCAACACAAATGACCGTCCACACGGTAAACGGTGCTGTTTTTCTGAAGGAAAAAGGCTTTAAACGTGTGGTGGTT
>JAFQBO010000317.1 GCA_017416665.1 Oscillospiraceae bacterium | reverse complement strand
TGCATGAGAGAAACGATACCCTCCTGCATTCTTGCACCACCTGAAGCAGTAAACAGAATAACCGGTTTTTTCTTTTTTGTGGCAATTTCAATAGCTCGTGTAATTTTTTCACCGACTACACTTCCCATTGATGCCATCATATAGCGTGTATCCATAACGCCGATAACCACAGGAATTCCACGGATTAACGCTTCACCTGTAATAATAGCGTCTTTAAGACCTGTTTTTTCTCTGAGAGCCTGCTGTTTTTCGTCATAATCAGGAAAATCAATAGGATTTTTACTGGTCATGTTTTTGTCAAGCTCTTTAAAACTGCCTCTGTCAACAGTGATTGCAATTCGTTCCATTGCAGTAAGTCTGCCGTGATAGCCACAGTTCTGACAAACCATGTTGACTGCTTTGTAATCATCCTTGAAGATTACATTACGGCATCTTGGACATTTAAAAAGAAGATCGTCCGGAATTTTGCTTGATGAGTTTGGTTTTGCATCGGAATTGTCACCATTGAATCTTGTGGTAACAACTTTAAAAAGATCCTCCAGCATTTGGTTTGCACCGCCTTTCCTGACTGGATTTTATTCAAATTCAAAAGTTTCAAGAAATCTGTTGCTGTACTCTCCGCTCTGGAATGTTTCATTTTTCACGAGAGCAAGCTGAAAATCAATGTTTGTGTCAATGCCTTCGACAATGAATTCGGATAAAGCCCACTTCATTTTCATGATAGCTTCATCTCTTGTCGGTGCATAAACAATGAGCTTTGAGATCATTGAATCATAGTAAGGGGAAATTGTGTAGCCTTGATATGCCGCACTGTCAATACGGATTCCCGGACCGCCGGGAGTGTGGAGAGCAAGAATTTTACCCGGTGACGGTCTGAAGCCGAGTTTTGGGTTTTCGGCATTGATACGGCATTCAATTGCATGCCCCTTTATTGAAATATCATTCTGTGTGTATTCAAGCTTTTCACCTGCGGCAATTTTAATCTGAGCCTTAACAAGATCAACACCTGTTACAAATTCTGTTACAGGGTGTTCAACCTGAATACGGGTATTCATTTCCATGAAATAGAAGTCCTTGTTGTTTTCTACGAGAAATTCAATAGTACCTGCATTGTGATAGCCACATGCTTTAGCCGCTTTTACAGCTGCTTCACCCATTTTTTCACGAAGTTCATCTGTCATGACAGGACTCGGACTTTCCTCAAGAACTTTCTGATTACGTCTTTGCATGCTACAGTCACGTTCGCCCAGATGTATTACATTTCCATGCTTATCAGCAAGAATCTGAATTTCAACATGACGAGGATTCTGAACAAAACGTTCCATATAGACAGCATCATCACCGAAGAAATTTTTAGCTTCCTGACGTGCGATTTCAATTTGTGAATCAAGTTGATCCTTGTTTTCAACAAGTCTGATACCACGTCCGCCGCCGCCTGCTGATGCCTTTATAAGAAGTGGATAACCGATTTTTTCAGCGGCTTCCCTTGCTTCTTCAACAGAATGTACAGCACCTTCAGATCCGGGGATTACAGGTACGCCTGCATTTTTCATGGTTTCCTTGGCAGTAGCCTTGTCACCGAGCATTTCGATTGACTCAGGTGTCGGACCTATAAATTCAATACCACATTTTCTGCACATATCAGCAAAATGTGCGTTTTCGGAAAGAAAACCGAAACCAGGGTGAACAGCATCACAACCGGTTATTTCACATGCTGACAAAATAGCCTTCATATTAAGATAGCTGTCTTTTGTATCGGCAGGACCTATACATACAGCCTCATCAGCAATCTGTGCATGAAGAGCATTTTTGTCGGCGGTAGAATAAACCGCAACACAGCGTATGCCAAGTTCTCTGCACGCTCTTATTATTCTTACGGCAATTTCGCCTCTGTTAGCGATTAATACCTTGTTAAACATATTTATTTACTCTCTTTCAGATATAAAAACTTTTTTAAAGTTACTTTCGATCAGCCGCTGCCTGCCCTCCTTCGGAGGGCAAGGCGAAAAACGGCGATTTACATTAAACGTAAGGATTTTTAATAAACAGCCGTTTTTCGCCTGTTTTTCCCTACGGGAAAAACGGCAGCGGCTTAATTTCAGTGTTTTTGTTTATTTAATCGCAAATGTAATTTCTGCAACGACAGCCTTCTGACCATCAACTGTTGCGATGCCCTTTCCGACACCGATAGGACCTTTAACCTTGATGATTTCAACTTCAAGCTTTAAGGTATCGCCCGGTACAACCTGACGCTTGAACTTTGCCTTGTCAATTCCTGCAAAGAAACCCAGCTTGCCTTTGTTTTCAGGAAGTGCGAGCATAGCCACACAGCCTGCCTGTGCAAGCATTTCAATCATCAGTACGCCCGGAGTTACAGGGTATTCAGGGAAATGACCCTTGAACCAGAAATCATCTTCCTTGATATATTTTGTAGCAACAACCTTTTTACCCGGTTCAATTTCATTTACCTCGTCTATAAGAAGAAAAGGATCACGGTGTGGAATAATTTCCATTATCTGTTCTTTATTGTATACTATTTCAGCCATTTTTTCAAGTCCTCATTCAAATTTTATTCAATTATCATAACAGGCTGGTCAAATTCAACAGGATTTCCGTTTTCAACGAGAATTTCCTTAACTGTGCCGTCAAATTCACTTGTTACTTCGTTCATAAGCTTCATTGATTCGATAATCATGATAACATCGCCTTTTTTCACCTGCTGACCAACTGTTACAAACGGAGCCTTGTCAGGTGCAGGAGCTGCGTAGAAAGTACCCACGATAGGTGCTTTAACAACGTTTCCGCTTGGGAGTGCTGTTTCATTTGATGCTTCAGCAACCGGTTCAGCAGTACCTGCCGCAGCAGCCTGTGAAACCATGTTCATAACGGGAGGCATTGCAGGCATTGGAGCAACCTGTGTTTCCCTTTCGATAACAAGCTGAAAATCACCTTTGGCGATTTTAATTTTTGAAAGACTTCCGTTATTTACTTTATCAGCAAGTGCGTTGATGTCATTAAGTGTGAGACCACAAGCTATTACCTTATCACTCATTTTCTGTTCTCCTTTTAGTCTGTAATTTTCTTCATACAAATAGTTGCATTATGACCGCCAAATCCGAGTGAATTTGAAAGTGCCGCATTTACAGGCATTTCAACATTTCCGTTTACACAGTAATCAAGGTCACATTCTTCATCAGGAGTCTTGTAGTTGATTGTCTGATGAATAAGATCGTTCTTGACGCTGAGTGCTGTAACAACTGCTTCAACACCGCCTGCCGCACCTAAGAGGTGACCTATCATTGACTTTGTTGAGTTGATTTTTACGTTGTTTGCCGCATCGCCGAGAGCCTTCTTTACAGCCTTTGTTTCATACTTGTCATTAAGACCTGTTGATGTACCGTGTGCGTTGATGTATGTGATGTCAGCAGGTTCAAGTCCTGCTTCCTTGATTGAGTAAGCCATAGCGTGAGCTGCTGCTTCGCCTTCCGGATCAGGAGAAGTGATATGATAGCCGTCACCTGATGCACCGTATCCGGCAAGTTCAGCATAAATTTTTGCACCTCTTGCCTTTGCGTGTTCATATTCTTCAAGAACAAGAATACCTGCACCTTCACCGAGAACAAAACCATCTCTGTTTTTATCAAACGGCTTTGATGCGTCCATAGGATCTTCAGACTTTGTAAGGGCATGCATTGTAGCAAAACCGCCGATTACAAATTTTGTAACAGCACTTTCTGTACCGCCGCACACAGCCGCTGTAAGATAGCCGTCCTTAATTTTTCTGAATGCTTCGCCTATAGCATGAGTACCTGAGGCACATGCTGTTGTTGTACAGTAGTTGTCGCCCTTGAAACCGAGCTTGATGGCAACTTCACCTGCCGCCATGTTACCGATCATCATCGGTACAAAGAAAGGTGAAATCTTTGAAGCACCCTTTTCAAGCATTTTTGAATACTGCTGTTCAATAAATTCAATACCACCGATACCAACACCGATAAGAACACCGATTTCATAAGGTGAAATATCCTTGAAATCAGTACCGCTATCCTTTAATGCCTCACAAGCCGCTGAAATAGCGTACTGTGTGTAAAGCTGCATATTACGGAGTTCTTTCTTTTCAAGCTTACCGCATTCAAGTGCGTCATAGTTCTGAACCTGACCGGCAACGTGAATGCCGATATCTGATGCGTCAAACTTTTCAATTTTTGAAATACCGCATTTACCCTGCTTTATATTTTCCCAGAAATCCGGAACGTTGTTTCCGAGCGGATTAACTGTTCCAAGACCTGTTATAACAACTCTTCTGCTCATTGTATTTTTCCTTTCCAAAATTAAAGATTACATTGAAAGTCCGCCTGAAATTTCAATGACCTGTCCTGTAACATAGCTTGCATCGTCTGAAACAAGGAATGAAACAACGCCTGCGATTTCCTCAGGAAGTCCGTAACGCTTCATGGCAATCATCTGGAGCATAGCATTTCTCTGTTCTTCTGTAAGCTTGTCAGTCATAGGAGTTTTGATAAATCCCGGTGCTACGGCATTTACATTGACATTTCTTGAACCGAGTTCCTTTGCAACTGTCTTTGTCATACCGATAATAGCCGCCTTTGAGGCTGAGTAGTTTACCTGACCCGGATTACCGTAAAGACCTGCAACAGATGCAAGATTTACGATTTTACCGCTTCTCTGTTTCATCATGATTTTACCTGCAAGCTTCATCATGTTGAAAACGCTCTTCTGATTTACATTGATAACAACATCGTACTGTTCTTCGGACATTCTTGCCATAAGACCATCCTTTGTGATACCTGCGTTGTTTACAAGTACATCAAAACCGCCAAGCTTTTCTTTTACAGCGTTTACCATTTCCTCACACTGTGCATAATTTGAAACGTCCGCACAGAATGTTTCACACTTTACGCCTGTTTCCTTTATTTTATCCACTATATCATTATCTTCAAACATACTCTCATTTAAATCGTTAAGAGCAATGTCAAAACCGTCCTGAGCAAGTCTGAGTGCGATTGCCGCACCGATTCCTCTTGACGAGCCTGTAATTAAAGCAACTGCCATTTTATTACCTCCGATTTATTTACCAAGAAGCTTTTCTGCCTCTGCAAACATTTCTTCAACAATTTCCTTACAAGGTTTTATGTCATTTACCATACCTGCAATAAGTCCGCAGAGGAATGAACCTTCTTCAAGGTTACCGTCCTGAACAGCCTTTCTGAGTGAACCGAGTGTAATTTCCTCAAACTCATCAGGAGTAATGTTACCCTTCATTTCGTCTGCCGCAAGTCTTTTTGCAAACTTTGTTTTAACGTTTCTGCATGGGTGACCTGTTGTTCTGCCTGTTACAACATTATCTGTGTCCTTTGCGTCAACAACAAGATTTTTGTAAGTTTCATGAATCTGACATTCTTCTGACGCTAAAAATCTTGTTCCTACCTGAACGCCCTCAGCACCAAGCATAACTGACGCCGCAATACCTCTGCCGTCAGCAATACCGCCTGCTGCGATAACAGGAATTTCAAGAGCGTCCACAACCTGTGGTACAAGACACATTGTAGTGTTTTCACCGATGTGACCGCCTGATTCAGTGCCCTCAGCAACAACGGCATCTGCACCTGCTCTTTCCATTCTCTTTGCAAGAGCAACTGACGGAATTACAGGGATAACCTTGATCCCTGCTTCTTTCCATGCCGCCATAAACTTGCCAGGATTTCCTGCACCTGTTGTTACAACAGGAACTTTTTCATCAATGACAAGCTGAGCAAGCTCTTCTGCATTAGGACTCATAAGCATGATGTTTACGCCGAAAGGCTTGTCAGTGAGTTCCTTTGTTTTTCTTATCTGATCACGGAGATAGTCGATAGGAGCTGAACCGCCTGCAATAAGTCCTAAACCGCCTGCGTTTGACACGGCAGCGGCAAGAGTACTTTCGGCAATCCATGCCATACCGCCCTGTATAATCGGATATTTGATACCGAGTAATTCTGTAATACGAGTTGTCATAGTTTTACCCTCTCTTTAAAAATGACTGTAATTAATATTCAAAAATAATTGCACCGAAAGTAAGACCAGCACCAAATCCGACAAAACCTACCTTGTCACCTTTTTTGATGCGTCCGCTTCTTACAGCTTCATCAAGGGCAATAGGAATAGATGCACTTGATGTATTTGCGTGTTTATCGAGATTAATTACGAATTTATCCATTGAAACACCTAAATTTTTAGCGGCAGTTTCAATAATTCTTACATTTGCCTGATGCGGAATGATAACATCAAGTTCGTTCAGATCAAAGTCAATCTTTTCAGCCGCCTTTGTGAGAGCGTTCGGAAGAGCCTTTGTGGCAAACTTGTAAACCTCTCTGCCGTCCTGATAGAGATAATGCTGGTTTGACTCAGGAAATTCGTCGTCAACTTTTCCGTTACCTGTCATAAATGCGTTTGCAGGCGGAATTGAACGTGCAAACAGATATTTTGCACCAGTTCCGTCAGCACCGAGATAGCTTGAGTACATAGCTTCGGCACGTTCGATAACCATAGCTGCAGCACCGTCACCGAAAAGTACGCATGTACTTCTGTCGCTGTAATCGGTAATCTTTGTAAGATTTTCGTTTGCTATTACAAGAGCATACTTTATGTTTTCATCTGTCTGGAGGTATCTCTTTGCCATGTCGATGGCGTAAACGCAGCCTGCACATGCACAGTTGACGTCAATAGTCATTGCATTTACAGCACCGAGTTTTCCCTGAATCATACATGACATAGACGGAGTGTAGTAGTCAGGCGAAACACTTGTATCAATAATAACGCCTATATCCTCCACTGATATGCCTGCCGCCTTTACAGCCTCCTGAGCCGCCATAAGTCCCATGTACCAGGTAGGTTCACCGTCTGAAACATATCTTTCAGACATTCCTGTACGGGTTTTAATCCATTCATCGCTTGTGTCAACAATCTTTGTAAAGTCAGCATTTGTGATTTTTTTCTTAGGCAGATAACCGCCTGTTCCTAAAATTTTAATTCCCTGCAAAAAAATTCCTCCCGGCATTGTAATTTTCTGAAATTTATGTTATGATAGTATACGAAGGTATACTGATACATCATAAATATATCATTTTATTATTATAGTATATTTTTCAGGTTTTTGCAATGTAATAATTAAGATTTATTTGTTATTTTTCCAAATCGTTACATTTTGCACAATAAATTGCACGTTCCTTTGTGCAATTACACATTTTACAGAAAGAGGTAAATAAGTTATGACAGCATTTTTATTTTCAGGCCAGGGATCACAGTATCCGGGAATGGGAAAAGAGCTTCTTGAAGCAAATCCGGAATTTGAGTATATTTTTGAAAAAGCACAGGAAATTTTAGGTTATGATCTGAAAAAAGTAATGTTTGAGGGAACAGAGGAAGAACTTTCACAAACATGCAATTCACAGCCGGCTATTATGGCTATGTCACTTCTTTGCTTTGAAATCGCAAAGAAAAACGGTATAACATTCGACGCTGTTGCAGGTCATTCTCTCGGCGAATACGCCGCAATGGTTGCTTCGGGTATGCTTTCACTCGAAGACGGCTTTAAGGTGATCAAGGCAAGAGCGGCAGCGATGGACAAGGCAGGAAAGGAAACTGAAGGTGCTATGTATGCTGTTATGAAGATGACACCTGAAGAAATCGAAGCAGTGTGTGAAAGTGTTGACGGATACGTTGTACCTGTAAACTACAATTCACCTGCACAGACTGTTATTGCAGGTGAAAAGGAAGCATGTGAAAAGGCAGTTGCAGTATTTGCTGAGAAAAAGGCTCGTGCAGTACCGCTTAAAGTGTCAGCGGCATTCCACTCAGAGCTTATGAAGGGTGCGTCCGAAGAATTCTACGACGCCGTAAAGGATATTGCGTTCAACACACCATCAGTTGCATTCTATTCAAACGTAACAGGCAGTGAACTCAAGGACTTTTCAGATATGCCTTCACTTCTTGCAAAGCATATGGTTTCACCGGTTCGCTTTACATCCGAGCTTGACGCCATGACAAAGGCAGGCATTGACAAATTTATCGAGCTTGGACCAAACAAGGTACTGACAGGACTTGTAAAGAAAACTATCAAGGGTGCTGATGCAAGAAATATCGAAAATATGGAAACTCTTGAAGCAGCACTTGCGTAATAAGAAATTTTGATTTTGTGAGGAGGTATGGTCATGTATTCGGTTTTAATGTCGGTTTATAAAAAAGAAACACCTGAAAATTTACGGGAAAGCGTTACGAGTATGATGAATCAGACCGTGCCTCCGTCTGATTTTGTAATATACTGCGACGGTATACTTACTGACGAGCTATATCTTGAAACAGAACGTCTGAAACAGAAATACTCTGCTATTAATGTTGTTTACAACGATATTAACATGGGACTGGGAAAAGCACTTTCATCGGGTCTTGATTACTGCAAATGCGATATAGTTGCGAGAATGGACAGTGATGATGTTGCCGCTCCTGACAGAATGAAACTACAGCTTGAGGCGTTCAGCAGATACGAAGCCGATATAGTAAGCGGTACGGTGGAGGAGTTTTCGGGAGAAATATCCAATATTACAGCTGTGAAAAATCTTCCCGAAACCGACGAGGAAATAAAGCAGTATGCAAAACGGCGTAATCCTTTTAATCATCCGTGTGTGACGTTCAGAAAACAACAGGTTTATCTTGCAGGCAACTATGAGCATTGTCCGTATTTTGAGGACTACTGGTTGTGGGTTCGTATGTTGGGAAAAGGATGCAAAGGGTATAATGTAAAGGAAACCGTTCTGTACATGAGAAGTGGTGAGGAACTGTATCAGAGGCGTGGCGGATTTGCCTATACAAAGGACGCTCTGCGTTTCAGACGAAAAATGAGGGCAAACGGTTACTGCGGTTTCAGTGACTACCTTGTTTCATGTATCGCACACATTGCATTTGCCGTTGTGCCGAACAGAATCAGAATGTTTTTCTATTCAAAATTACTGAGGAAATAAATATGGGATTACTTCAAAAAATACCAAGAAAAGCGTGGATTTTTCTTGATCTGGTAAATAAACTTGTAAAAAAAGACAACAGACGTATTTTTATTTATTCAAATCTGGGCTTTTACGACAATGTAAAAGCACTTTTCGATCATCTGATCGAAAATGGCTACAATGACAAATACAAAATAATTGTAAGCCTCAGCAATTGGGAAGACTATGTCGAAACAGCCGAAAAAAATGTGAAGTATATAAGCAATGTGAAAGGGCTTTTCAGCTTTTTTCGCTGTAAATATTGTTTTTACTGTTTCGGAAAATATCCTGTAAAGCCGACGAAAAAACAGATCGTTTTCAATATGTGGCACGGTATGCCTCTGAAGAAAATCGGAAACATGGTAAAAGGTCACGAAAAGACAAACTACAACTATTTTACACATCTGTTGTGTACCTCTGAGTATTTCCGTGATATAATGAAAAAATCCTTTAACGCTAAAGATGAACAGATTTTCATATGCGGTCAGCCGAGAACAGATGAAATGATGACTCCCGTTCCTGCTGAAGATGAAATCACGGCAAAGGCGGCACTTGTCAGTTACAGTGCGAGATTTTCAAAAATGTTTCTGTGGCTTCCGACATTTCGTGAAAACGAAGGTACGGAGCTTGACATACTTTCAGAACAGCAGTTGTCTGAAATTGACAGGATATGCGGTGAAAACGGCTGGTGTATGCTTGTAAAGCTTCATCCACTTTCGTCGATTGATTTGTCAGAGCGTAAAAAATACGAAAATATAGGATTTGCAGATAATACCGTCCTTAACGAACTTCATATAGGTTTTTATCAGCTTGTTGCAATGTCATCATGTCTTATAACCGATTATTCATCGGTTTACTTTGACTATATGTTGCTTGACAGACCAATGGGTTTTGCAGTTACTGACATTGAAAAATATACTTCTGACAGAGGTTTTGTGTTTGATGATCCTTTAAGCAAAATGCCGGGTGATCTTATCGAAAACGGCGATGATTTTCTGAAATTCATCAAAAAGATTATTGACGGTAAGGACGAGTTTGTAAATTTCAGAAGAAAATTATCAGAGCAGTTTAATCAGTACTGCGACAATAAAAACTGTGAAAGAGTATTGAGTGTAATAAAAGAAAATAATAAGGGAGAAAAATAATGGATTTCACGTCATTTCTTAAAAAAATTCCTTTTTTAAATAGATTTTTCAAAAACGCATATGTAAACAAAAAAGCGGCAGACTTTGAAAAAATATCGGAAAATGTAGAAACCGATCCGAAACTTGTTGTTTTTGAAAGTTTTCAGGGAAGAAGCTATTCATGTAGTCCGAAGGCTATTTATGAATATATGCTTTCGTGCAGTGAATTTGCCGACTACAAATATGTATGGGTTTTCCGTGATCTGTCGGCACACGGAAACTTTCCCGAAAATACCACTCTTGTCGAATTTGACAGCAGGGAAGCGTTTGAGGCGTATTCAAAGGCAGGTACCTGGATTGTTAATTCAAGACTGCGTGACTTTCTTGAACCGAGAGTGGATCAGAGATATATACAGTGCTGGCATGGTACACCGCTTAAAAAAATCGGCTGTGATATAGAGTGTGCAGGAAATGCAACATCTACAGTTGAGGAAATACACGAAGAATACACAAAGGACGCCGGAAAAATACATAGATTTATTTCGCCGTCTGATTATACTACTGAAAAGCTGAGAACAGCATTTAATCTTGAAGCAATTGGTAAAACAGATGCAATAATTCAGCAGGGTTATCCGAGAAATGATGCACTTTTCAACACTTCTGAAGATACATTGTTGAAAATCAGAGAATATTTCAATATTCTTGAAAGCAAGAGGGTAGTGCTTTATTGTCCGACATTCCGTGACAATCAGCATGACAGCAACGGCTATTCACTTGAAATAGGTATGGATTTTGCATCACTTAAAGAAAAATTCGGCGAGGATATTGTTATTCTTTTCAGAGCACATTATTTCATTGCAGATAAATTTGATTTTAACAAATATGACGGTTTTGTTGTTAATGTATCGGATTACGATGATATAAACCATCTTTTCCTCATAAGTGACATTCTCATTACCGATTATTCAAGTGTATTCTTTGATTTTGCCAATTTAAACAAACCAATGATCTTCTACCTTTACGATTTTCAGGATTATAAAGCAAATATCCGTGACTTTTATTTTGGTACAGCTATGTTACCGGGTATTACAGTTCATGATCAGACAAAGCTTGAAAAGGCTGTTGACGACATTTTAACTGATATGAATAAGGGCGGAGACGGTCTTATGAGGTATAAAAACGCAATAACAATGTTCAATAAGCGTTACAATCCTCTTGAGGACGGACATTCCGCTGAAAGAACCGTAAAGGAAATATTTAATATTTAATTACAGTACTTGATAAAACTGTAAAAGTATGTTAAAATAATCAGTACGGTAATTTTGAAAATACAGGAGAAAAAAATGAGAATTAAAGCAGTTGACGGATTTCTTGATATAATCGGTGAACATAAGGGACAGTCAAAAAAAATATGGGTACTTGCAAAAAACAATCTTATTAAAAAGTATAAGGGTGCTGTTATGGGTCCTATCTGGGCGTTGATAAAGCCGAGTTTTACGCTTTTTATACTGTGGTTTGCATTTGCAGTGGGTATCCGTGGCGGAAACAGCGTAAGCGGTTATCCAAGATTTATTTTTATGCTTTCGGGATATATTCCATGGTTTTTCATAAGTGAAGCCATTGTCGGCGGTGCAAGATCGATACGTCAGAATAGTCAGTTTGTAACGAAACTTTCGTTTCCGGTATCAAACATAATGACCTTCTGTAATCTTTCGTCGCTGATAACGCATCTGGGTATGAGCATAATCATGTATGTAATTTTAATTATTGTAGGATATGGGCCAAGTGTATACAATTTACAGTTTTTCTACTACATGCCTCTTATGTTTATTTTCTTTCTTGTGCTTTCATGGGCAACAGCTCCGCTGAGTGCGTTCAGCAGAGACTTTGAAAACCTTATCAATGCCATAATGACAGGTTTATTCTGGCTTTCGGGGATTTTCTGGGACACTTATGATCTTGAAAATCCTGTACTGAAAACACTGATGTATATAAATCCTATAAACTACTTTATAAACGGTTACAGAAAATCGTTTATTTATGAAGTTTCGATTTTTGACGGAAATTATCTTACTGAGCTTGCGATTTTTTATGCTGAATTCATTCTGCTGATATTTGTCGGTGGTCATTTTTACAAAAAACTCAGAAAAATCCTTCCGGACATTCTTTAAAGGAGGCTGAAAAATGAGCGAAACAGTAATAAAATTTGATCATGTAAGTAAGGAATATTTCCTGTACAAAAACGACAAGGCACGTTTCAAAGCAATTTTCACCAATAATCGAGGCGTGAAACGACATCAGGCACTCAAGGATATTTCATTTGAGGTGCATAGGGGTGAATCGGTGGGCATTATTGGTCGAAACGGAGCAGGAAAGTCAACACTTCTGAAAATGATTACAGGCGTTTCATTTGCAACTTCTGGTGAGATTACCGTAAACGGTAAGGTTGCGGCACTTCTTGAACTTACGGCAGGTTTTTCCTTTGATATGACAGGTAGGGAAAATATTTACCTTAAAGGCTATCTGCTCGGACTTGAGGACAGTGAAGTAAGACAGATTGAAGACGATATTGTCGAGTTTGCAAATCTCGGTGAGTATATAGATCAGCCTGTACGAACCTATTCAAGCGGTATGCGAATGCGTCTTGGCTTTGCAATAAATATAAATATTCAGCCGGATATTCTCGTTATAGATGAAGCTCTGAGCGTTGGTGATGCTGATTTCCGTAAAAAATGTACTGACAAAATAAAAGAGCTCAGAAACTCGGGAATTACAGTTTTATTTGTTAGCCATTCGGTAAATAGTGTAAGTGATACCTGTGACAGGGCGATTTACCTTAGCGGTGGTAAAATCGAATATGACGGTACGGTTGAAGAGGCTTTTGAAAGATACAATCAGAAAAAATAAAAATCGCTCAGTCTGAAAAAAGACTGAGCGATTTAGTTTGTTGAAAAACCTAAAATTAAAATTTCGTGCCGATTTAATCGGCACGAATTATATTGTGAATATTTGGTCTATCCCTCATATTTTCTGATTCTGAGTGGGACACCAAGTTTTTCCGACAGTGATTTTGCGGCGTTTATTTCATCTTCGCCAATTACATCAACTACAGTAAAAGCAACATTTTTCACATACTTTTTACAGTCAGTGGCAAATTTCTGCATAGCCTCAAATGATGGTTCGCCAAATCTCGGACGTGTTACCTTAAGATATTCGTCGATTGTACCTGCATTAAGGCTTATTGAAACTGTATCAATACGGTTTTCAAGCATACATGCAGTATCTTTTCCATGAATCAAATCACTCAGACCGTTTGTATTAAGTCTGATTTTTTTGTCACTGTTTTTCTTGATATAGTCCGCAATTTCAGCCAGACATTCAATTCTTTCGGTAGGTTCACCATATCCGCAGAAAATTATTTCATCATACTTTTTAAAATCAGCTTTTTCAAGAGCGTCAATAATCTCCTGAGCTGATGGTTCATGTTCAAGCCAGAGACTGTCTGAACCGTAAACACCGTCACCATTCTTACGTATACAGAATGTACAGCTGCAAGGACATTTATTTGTAATGTTTACATATAAATTACTTCCCACAGCATAAGCGATTGTCATTGCCATAAAAATCAACCTTTCTTAATTTTAAGGGACGGCTTTCAC
>JAFQBO010000037.1 GCA_017416665.1 Oscillospiraceae bacterium | reverse complement strand
GCATGTGCATAGCGAATACAGTCTGCTTGATGGTGCATGTCGTCTCACAGAACTTGTCAGAAAGACCGCAGAACTCGGTCAGACAGCTGTTGCAGTCACAGATCACGGCGTGATGTACGGAGTGATTGATTTTTACAGAGAAGCAAAAAGTGCAGGGATAAATCCGATTATAGGCTGTGAGGTGTATGTCGCAAGGCGTACACGTTTTGATCGTGATGCAAAGCTTGACAGCCATCCATATCATCTTGTGCTTTTATGTGAAAACAATATCGGCTATAAGAATCTTGTAAAGCTTGTTTCAACGGCATATACGGAAGGCTTTTATTCAATGCCTCGTGTGGACTTTGAACTGCTTAAAAGGTACAGTGAAGGTCTTATTTGTCTTTCGGCATGTCTTGCGGGTGAAATACCGTCAAAGCTGTTGAATGGTGATTATAATGGTGCAAAAGTTACGGCAGAGTGTTATCGTGACATTTTTGGAAAGGACAATTTTTTCCTTGAAATACAGGATCATGGTATCCGTGAACAGAAAATCATTATTCCGCAGATTTGTCGTATTGCAAAGGAGCTGGATATTCCTCTTGTTGCAACAAATGATGTACACTACATTGAAAAAGAAGATGCGGAAATACAGAATCTTCTGATGTGTATACAGATGAAAAAAACGGTTTTTGAGGACAACCCTATAAAGTTTCCGACAGATGAGTTCTATCTCAAAAGCGGGAATGAAATGTCTGAACTTTTTCCGAATCTGCCTCAGGCGGTTGAAAATACATCTGTTATTGCTGAAAGGTGTAACGTTGAATTTGAGTTCGGAGTCATAAAACTACCTGAATTCAGAGCTGATGGAGAGTCGGACAACACCGCCTTTTTCAAACGTCTGTGTACGGAGGGGCTTTACAGAAGATACGGTGAAAATCCGTCTGATGAGGCTGTAAAGCGAATGGAGTATGAGATTGATATTATTACACAGATGGGATATGTTGACTATTATCTTATTGTGTGGGACTTTGTGAAATATGCTAAGGATAACGGTGTTCCTGTAGGCCCGGGCAGAGGTTCGGGTGCAGGAAGCATCTGTGCGTACTGCATCGGGATTACGGATATTGACCCTGTGAAATACAATCTTCTTTTTGAACGTTTCTTAAATCCGGAGCGAGTAAGTATGCCCGATTTTGATATAGATTTCTGTATTGAGGGCAGACAGAGTGTCATTGATTATGTAGTGAAAAAGTATGGTTCGGACAGAGTTTCACAGATTATAGCATTCGATACACTCAAAGCCAGAGCGGCTGTAAAGGATACCGGAAGAGCACTGGGACTTTCTGTAAAGTTCAGGAATGACGTTTCGGCGATGATTCCCAAGGATCTTAAAATTACGATAAAGCAGGCACTTGAAAAAAGTCTTGAACTTCGTCAGCTTTACGAAACAAATCCGTCGGCGAAAAAAATGCTTGATATGGCGATGAGGATTGAGGGAATGCCGAGAAATGATACGGTTCATGCGGCAGGCGTGGTTATATCGGGTGTTCCTGTAACCGATTTAGTACCTGTAAAAACGAGCGGTGATGCTGTTCTTACGCAGTATACTATGACGGCTCTTGAAAGTCTCGGACTTCTTAAAATGGATTTTCTCGGTCTTCGTAACCTTACAATAATCAAACACTGCTGTGAAAAAATCAGAGAAAAAAATCAGCATTTTGATGTGAACAGAATTTCCGTTGATGACAGGGAAACCTTTGAAATGATGTCTGACGGCGAAACTACAGGCGTTTTTCAGTTTGAAAGTGCAGGTATGAGAAACGTACTTTCCAGGCTGAAACCTGAAAGCCTTGAGGATCTGATAGCGGTTATTTCACTTTATCGTCCCGGTCCTTCCGAATCAATACCCAAATATATCAGAAACAAGCATAATCCGAAAAATGCCGAGTACAAGCATCCTGTACTGCGTGAAATACTTGGTGTTACCTACGGCTGTATGGTGTATCAGGAGCAGGTAATGGAAATATGCCGCAGGCTTGCAGGATATTCATACGGCAGAGCTGATCTTGTACGCCGTGCCATGGCGAAGAAAAAGCATGATGTTATGGAAAAGGAACGTTGCAGCTTTATTTTCGGTGACAGTGGTGAGGACGGTGATTCAGCCTGCTGTGGTGCTCTGGCAAACGGTGTTTCTGAAGAAACAGCAAATGAAATCTTTGATGAAATGAGTGGTTTTGCGTCCTATGCTTTCAATAAGTCACATGCGGCGGCGTATGCTTATCTGTCATACCAGACGGCATATCTGAAATGTCATTATCCTGAGGAGTATATGGCGGCACTTATGTCCAGCGTTCTTGAAAATACAGACAAGCTTATCGAGTATATTGACGAATGCAGAAAAAAGGGAATTATCGTACTGCGTCCCGATATAAACAAAAGTTTTGAGGATTTTACGGTTGAGGAGGGTAATATAAGATACGGACT
>JAFQBO010000316.1 GCA_017416665.1 Oscillospiraceae bacterium | reverse complement strand
TCTTACAACAGAACATATTACAACACAGGTAAGAGTTTTGTCCGGTGGTGAAAACGCAAAGGTAAGACTTTGCAGACTTATGCTGCGTCCGTGTAACCTGCTCGTACTGGACGAACCGACAAATCATCTTGATGTTGATGCAAAGGAAGAACTTAAAAAAGCGGTAAAGGAATACAAGGGAACAGTCGTTCTTGTAAGCCACGAACCTGAATTTTACAGCGATGTTGTGACAGATGTGTGGAATCTGGAAGACTGGACGACAAAAATAATATAAAAATTTCAAAAAAGGACTTCACAAAAGGGAAATTTTGTGTTATAATGGTATTGAGTTGGAAATTTTTTAAAAATAACTCCCAATATTCTTAGGAGGTACAATAATGAATATAAACGAACTTTACAATCTCTGGTGTGAAAAGGCAACAGATGACCCTGAGCTTATCAAGGAACTTGAAAGCGTGAAAAATGATGAGGAAGCTATAAATGACAGATTTTACAAAAATCTCGAATTTGGTACAGGCGGACTCAGAGGTGTCATCGGTGCCGGTACAAACAGAATGAATATATATACAGTAAGACGTGCAACACAGGGCTTCGCTAATTATATCAACGAAACCTACAAGGATGCTCATGTTGCAATTTCATATGACAGCAGAATTAATTCTGATATTTTTGCCAAGGCAACCGCAGGTGTATTTGCGGCAAACGGCATTCATGTACACATCTATACAGAGCTTATGCCGACACCGATGCTTTCATTTGCTGTAAGAGAGCTTAAATGCCAGGCAGGTGTTATGGTTACAGCAAGTCACAACCCATCAAAGTATAACGGCTACAAGGCTTACGATCCGTCAGGCTGTCAGCTTAATATTTCCGATTCGGAAAAGGTTATCGAAAAGGTAAATGAACTCGATATGTTTGAAGGCGTAAAGAGCATGGACTTTGACGAAGCTGTAAAAAGCGGTATGATTGAATATATCGGTCAGGATGTTATTGACAGATTCTATGAAAACGTTCTTGCACAGGGTCTTAATACAGAACTTATCGCAGGAAGCGGACTTAAAGTTGTATACACACCGCTTAACGGAACAGGCAACAAGCCGGTAAGACATATTCTTGACAAAATCGGCGTAAAGGATGTAACTGTAGTTCCGGAACAGGAAATGCCGGACGGAAGATTTACAACTTGTCCATATCCTAATCCGGAAATCAGAGAGGCTCTTGAATACGGTCTGAGACTTTGTGACAAGGTAAAGCCTGACCTTCTCCTTGCAACAGATCCGGACTGTGACAGAGTTGGTATTGCCGTTCCTGACGAAAATTATAATTATGTACTTTTCACAGGTAATGAAGTAGGTGCAATGCTCCTTGAATACATTTGCAGTGAAAGAACAAAGAAGGGTACAATGCCGAAAAATCCTGTAACAGTAAAGACTATTGTTACAACAGACATTATCAAGAAAATTGCTGAAAATTACGGCGTTGAGTTAATCGAAGTGCTCACAGGCTTCAAGTTTATCGGTGAACAGATTGGTATTCTCGAAGAAAAGGGCGAGGACGACAGATACATTTTCGGTTACGAAGAAAGCTATGGTTATCTTTCAGGCAGCTATGTAAGAGACAAGGACGCTGTAAACGCATCAATGCTTATTTGTGAAATGGCGGCATTCTACAGAACACAGGGCATTTCACTTTTACAGGCAAGAGAAAATATGTACAAGAAATACGGTGTTTATCATCATACACAGCAGTGCTTTACATTTGAAGGTGCGGCAGGTATGGCAAAGATGTCTGAAATCATGAACAACCTCCGTGAAAACCATCCGACAGAAATCGGCGGTTACAAGGTTGTCAGCTTTGCTGACTATCAGAACAGTGTATCAGTGGATATTTTAACAGGTGAAAAGACTGAAATCACACTTCCTAAGTCAAACGTTCTTGTGTTTGGTCTTGAGAATAACGAAGGTGTAATTATCAGACCATCAGGAACCGAACCAAAGATAAAGGCATACTACACTGCCGTTGCTCCGACACAGGCGGAAGCAGAAGAAATTGAAAAGAAGCTTGTTGACAGTTTTTCAGCACTTATAAAATAAAATTATAATAAAAGTGTTCATTGTATAAAATTATGCAAATTGATTTTAAATGTCAAATTATTTGT
>JAFQBO010000315.1 GCA_017416665.1 Oscillospiraceae bacterium | reverse complement strand
ACATATAATGTATCATCCGATATGGTTGCAGACGCAATTTCGGAAAGATTTGTTTAAGGAGTTCTGTTGTGGAAGGCTTCAGCGAATTTTACGATTTCATGTCTGAGTATACCGAATTTCTCGAAGAAACAGCCGAGAAGGAAAAGGATAAGCTCAGTGCATTGCTGTCAGATGATTTGAGAAGAATTGAACATTGTCTTAACGAACATCAGTCAACTATAAAGAAAACGGAATATTATGAAAAAGAACGTGAAAAGCTTCAGAGAAGGCTTGGTATAGCTGCACTTACACTCAAGGAAATTATTGAAAGAAATTCCGACCCTGAAGAAAAGGAACTTCTTGAAAAGCTGGCAGAACGTTTTAAAATCGCAATAGATAATGTCAGACACGCCAACAAGACCGCACTTCAGGTTGCACAGATGAATCTTCAGATTATAGAAAATGTTTCACCGTCAGGTGTTACTGACGCCAAATGCTATAATTCAAAGGGCATTCCGTCTGTAAGAAAAAACATGGGTATTCTGAATACGAAAATTTAGGAGGTATTTTAAATTGAGCAGACCGACATTTTTAGGATTTGAGGCAGCAAAAACAGGCGTTTTTGCAAGTCAGAAAGCTCTTGATATAGTGGGAAACAACTTTGCAAACATAAATACGGAAGGTTATACAAGACAGAGAGTCGATCAGACTTCTCAGACAGTTGCAGGATATTATTCAAGACTCAAGCCTGACCTCGTTGCACTGGCAGGTATGGGTACACATGTAAATGGTGTTCAGCAGCTCAGAGATGAACGACTTGATACTGCCTACAGAAACGAAGCAGCAAATTCAGGACACTTCGACCAGCAGTCTATCATGTTTACTGAAATTGAAACTATTATGCAGGAACTTGAAGTCGGTGATGACGGTAACGGCTACGGATTAAGTTACGCCATTAAATCCATGTTTACTGCTCTCGAAGACTTCTCCTACAACGCAACTTCAGAAACAGATGCAAACGTTTTCGCAAATGCAGTGTCAAACGTTGCACAGACTCTTAACCGTATTTCAAATGGTCTTAAAGATTCAGCAAATCAGTACAAGGAAAATGTCTATATCAAGACTACAGATGTAAACGATATTTTAAGCGATATTGCAGACCTTAACGAAAGTATCAGACGTTCCATAAATGCATGCAATTACAGCGAAAATTTTGGACCTAACGAACTGATGGATCAGAGAAATCTGCTTCTTGACCAGCTTTCAGCATACGGAAGAGTTCATGTAGAAGAACAGGTTGACGGTACCGTTACTGTTCAGCTTAACGGTCATAAATGCGTCTGGGATAAGGAATGTGACGCTATTAACTATCAGGAAAACACAAACGGTACTATTCAGCTTAACTGGAAGACAGATGGTACAGATGCGGCAAATGATGTCGGAATCTTCAAGGCTGCTGTTGATATTATCAACGGTCGTGGTATCGGTGTACAGAGTTCAACTGAATCAACTACAAACGGCTTCCTCTATTATCAGGATAAAGTCAATGCCTTCGCACTTAAGCTTACGGAAGTTTTAAACAGCAGTTTCCCGGAAACATACGATGCGAATGGTAATGTTCTTACCTATAAAAAGCTCCTTGGTGCATCAGTTGAAACATCAGACGGCTTTAAGGTGTATCCGAACGTTATGACAACTGCCGCAAACATAAATATTACCGATGAACTTTCAAATGATTCTTCATATATTCTCAGTGAAGACAAGAGTATTGATAATACACATCTTCTCGAACTTATCAATAAGCTTACAAAGGATGAGCATACCTTCACTTCTGCCAGTGACAGCTTTACAGGTACTTTCCAGGAATTTGTTGCTGATTACACAGGTACTCTCGGCAGTGACAACAGCTATGTAAAGGGAAGATACAAGACATCACAGACACTTCTTACTGAAATTCAGAACAGCAGGGATTCTGTTTCGGGTGTAAGCGAAAGTGAAGAAACTGTAAATATGATGACATACAACCGTTCATTCCAGGCAGCGGCAAGAATGATGACAGTAATGGATGAACTTCTTGATGTTATCATCAACAGAATGGCAATTTAAATCGGGAGGCGGATAACCAATGAGAATAACCAATAACTATATGACAAGAAATTACCTCGGTAATCTCAACAGATCACTTGAGCGTTACAACAGTTCGGCTAACAAGCTTACTACAGGACGTAAGTTCAGCAAAATGTCTGAAAATGTTTCTGATGGTACAAGAGCACTTACAATCCGTACTCAGTTCTATAAAAATGAACAGATTCAGGATAATGTAAAAAAAGCCGGCGAAAGTCTTTATGTTGCTGAAAGTAATCTTATGTCAATCAAGGACATTGTGGATACTGTTCATTCAACAGCCGTTCAGGCTCTTAATGAAACAAATAAATCAGCAGCAGATATTTATGCGGCAGACTTTGATGCCGTTAAGGAACAGATCGTTGAGTTTGCAAACTGCAAATATAACGACTGCTTTGTTCTTGGTGGTACAAACAATACATCTGCTCCTTTTGAAATCAAAGATGGTGAACTGTTCTACAACGGTGTAAACGTTAATGATATTCAGAAATCAGAAGGCGTTTTCATGAATGGTACTGAAGAAGTTCCTTACAGTAACAGCGTATTTATTGACATCGGCATCAGTATGACTGTGTCGAATGGTAAAATCGATCCGAGAACAGCTTTCAATATGTCAGTTTCAGGTCTTGATTGTCTTGGATACGGCACAACTGAGGTTGAGTATGACTGTAACGGCGGTGGTAAAAAAACTGCTGAGGTGCCGAACAATGTATTTGAGATTATTGATGAAATGTCAACATGTCTCAGGGAAGGCGACTATGACAAGCTTGGTGCACTCAACGACCACCTCAAAAAGTCATTTGACAATCTTGTTACGGAAATTTCAGATATTGGTATCAGAACAAACTATCTCGACAGACATACCGCACGTCTT
>JAFQBO010000314.1 GCA_017416665.1 Oscillospiraceae bacterium | reverse complement strand
TCAAGAGGGGACGCTTTACAAGAAAAAGCGTCCCCTTACTTTGGTCGTACTCAAGTTTGCCTGCCGATTTAATCGGCACGAAATTTTAATTTTAGGTTTTTCTACAGTCTGAAAGACAGAACCCATCAGGATTCTGTCTTTTTATTTTTTCTGTTTTTTGCTTTTGCCTTTTTTTCAGCCTTTTTATATGCTTCTTCAATAAAGTATCTCTGTGCATCAACAGGCGGATTATCATTTACTTTATAAATGTATGTTCCGTCAGGAATCTGTTTTCTGCCTTTGATATTATCATTTAAGAGTATTTCAAACATGTCCAAAAGACGTTTTTTATGTCTTTCATCATAAACAGGTGCTGCAACCTCAACTCGTCTTATGGTATTTCGTGTCATATAGTCAGCCGAGCTTATATAAATTTTTGCATGTTCCTTTGCACCAAAAATATAAATACGGCTGTGTTCAAGGTATCTTCCTACAATACTTGTTACAGTGATATTATCGGTATATCCCTCAACCCCTGCCTTGAGACAGCATATACCACGGATTACAAGGTCAATTTTAACGCCTGCCTGTGATGCCTCAACAAGCTTGTCTATGATAACCTTATCACAAAGTGAGTTTATTTTCGCTCCGACATATGCAGGTTCGCCGTTCTTTGCACGGATTATTTCATCATCAATCATTTCCAGTATAGGATTACGAAGTGCAAGCGGTGCAACGAGCAGATGTTCAGTTTCTTCAAGAAGACGATTGTTTCTGAGTGCATCAAACAGTCTTTCCGCTTCCTGTCCTATTTCCTGATTTGCTGTCATAAGAGAAAGATCGGTGTAGAGTGCAGATGTTTTTTCGTTATAGTTACCTGTACCGATCTGTGTTATATACTCCTGTCTTTTACCGATAGTTCTTGTAATAAGCAACAGCTTTGAGTGTACCTTCAAATCTCTCGGTCCATATATAACCGTACAGCCGGCATCCTGAAGACGTCTTGACCAGCCTATATTATTTTCCTCATCAAATCTTGCACGAAGTTCAACAAGAACAAACACGTTCTTACCATTTTCAGCGGCATTACAGAGTGCCTCTATAACCTGACTGTTTTTTGCAAGACGGTAAAGTGTGATTTTAATATCCGTAACCTTAGGATCTTTTGCCGACTCATTCAGAAGCTCAATAAAAGGCTTTATGCTTTCATACGGGTAACTCAGCAGTATGTCACGTCGTCGTATCTGAGTTGTCATACTCTGTGTATCAGAAATACAGTCCGGCTTCTGAGGTGTTACCTTATCAAATTTAAGTGCAGGATTATCACACATATCAGCTACTTTTCCTGCAAATGACAAATCAAGCGGAGTTTTCAGATAAAAAATATGTTCCATTTTCAGTTCAAGTTTTTTACATAAAAACTCAAGTGCAGGCTGACTGAAATTTTCAGAAAGCTGTAGTCTGACAGGATGCAGTTTCTTTCGCATTTTGCATATATCTTCCATTATTTCACGGAAGTCTATATCATGATCGTAAAGACCTTCTTCAACAGTAATATCGGCGTTTCTCGTAATTCTTATAAGTGTTTTGTCAATTATTTTATAATTTTTAAAGACATTTGGTGCAAAGTGCAGAATAAGATCCTCCGCAAGGATAAAACGTTTTCCTTCATCAAGCGGTATAATACGGCTGAACTGCCCGCTTGCAGGAATAAGTCCAAGTCGTACTCCCGATTTTGACTGAAGCTGTAAAACACAATAAATCTCCTTGTTTTTCAGAAACGGAAACGGTGTTTTCTTATCAATAATCTGAGGTGAAATAAGTGGTTTTATTTCCTTTTTAAAAAAAGTTTCCAGATATTCTCGTTCTTTCGGCGTTGCTGAACGGAAATCAACCTGCTCTATTCCGTATTCCGTAAGCTCAAGCATAATATTCTTATAGGCAATATCCTTCATCGGCTCAAGCTCGTTTACCTTTTCAAAAATTGCTTTAAGCTGCTGTTTCGGAGTCATTTTTGTTTTTCCGTCCTTTTTCTTAGGACTTACAAGCATTTTATCATAAAGTGAGCCGACACGCACCATAAAGAATTCATCAAGGTTGCTCTGAAATATTGATGCAAAATTCAGTCGTTCAAGAAGTGGCACACGTCTGTCCTGAGCTTCTTCAAGAACACGTTCGTTGAATTTCAACCATGATAATTCTCGATTGTCGTAAATTGACTGTCCCATATATTGATCCTCCTACTATATTTTAATATACATTTGTTTATATTATACAATATTTTTGCAATACAGTCAAGGTAAATATATGTAAAATTTTATTTCAGGATTTTTATATCTACAAAGCTTGAATGTATATTTTGTGAAATTAATATGAAAATAAAAATTTTGGTTTAAAAGCTATTGTAAATTTTAAAAAATTATAGTATAATAGTAAATATCTATGAACATTATATTTTATGTTCGGAAAAATGAGGGAAACAACCCCAAAATTAAGGAGGAAAAAATGGCAGGTTTGTCTAAATCAGCAAATAAACTTACCGGACCAACCGAAAAATTTTCATTTGAAAATCTTCCGGCATTTTTAGGTCAGTGGTTTATCCGCAACAAATTTTATTTTCTTGCATTTGCAGTTCCTGTAATTATCATGTATATTGCATATGCAATGTTTCAGGTTTCTCCATACGGAGATTTCTCAGTTCTTGTACTCGACCTGAACGGTCAGTACGTTTACTACTTTGAAGCTATCCGTGACGCTTTCTGGGGTGAGGAAAGCATTCTCTACAACTGGTCACGAAATCTTTCAGGTGGTTATCTTGGTGTTATTGCCTACTATCTCGCAAGTCCGTTCACGCTTATCCCAATCCTTCTTCCACGAACAATGCTTCTTGGAAGTCTTCAGATTATGATTCTGGTAAAGCTTGGACTTTCATCAGTAACTTTCAGTTATCTATTACAGAAGTCAAAGGGCGTCGCACCGCTACAGGCTACTGTTTTCTCAACACTCTATGCTCTCTGTGCATACGGTGTAATTCAGGCTATGAACCCTATGTGGCTCGACGGTATGTATCTCCTGCCGCTTGTTATTTTAGGCGTTGAATATCTTATTGACGACGGAAGAAAGCTTAATCTTGCAATTCCGCTTGCCATGATATTCGTATTCAACTTCTATATCGGCTACATAGTTGCTATCTTTACAGCACTTTACTATTTCTTCTACCTTTTCTCAGGCAGAAATGAAAACGGTAAAAAGCTTAAGGCTGAAGACTATTTCAATCTTTTCGTAAGAACTGTTATTTCAATCGGAACAGCATTGCTGCTCTCAGCATTTATGATACTGGGTGTATACAATGCCCTTTCACTTGGTAAGTTCGACTTTACAGAACCGGACTTCTCATTCACAACACAGTTCAATCCGCTTGACTTCCTTCCACAGCTCCTTCCGGCACAGTATGATACTGTTGACGTTGACGGTCTTCCGGAAATTTACTGCGGTATGCTTACTATTGTTATGCTTCCGATCTTCTATCTTAACAATAAAATCTCACTTAACAAGAAAATCGGTTATTCAGCACTTATCCTTGTTCTGTTCTTCTGTATGTATATCAACCCTGTCGACATGGCATGGCACGGTTTCCAGGAACCAAACTGGCTCCCTTACCGTTATTCATTCACATTCTCATTTGTACTTCTTCTTATGGGTGCTACTGCATTTTCAAAAATCGAAGGAATCAAAGCATCAAATGTCGGTGGTGCGGCATTCTGCGTTGTTGCTTACATAGCAATCGTTGCCGCAAGAAAACCGGAACACATTACTACAAGAGAAATTATTTTTGCTGTACTTTTCGCAGCTGCCTACTGTATAATCATCGCTGTATGCAGAAACAACAAAAAACTTATTGCCGTAACAGCACCTATTCTCATGCTTTCAATAAGCTCTGTTGAACTTGCATACAATGCGTACAACACTTTCCACGACGAAAATGATTCACTTATCTATTCAAAGGCAGGCCCTTGGTACAACTTCATCAATAACGGGCGTGCCGTAACACAGCAGATTGAAGATTACCATGAATCACAGGGTAATGCAAACGATGGTTTCTACCGTTCTGAAAAAACTTTCCACAGAACTGTAAATGACGCATCTGCTCTTGATATGAAGGGTATAAGCCATTCAAGCTCTGTCATGAACGCAAAAATCCTTAAATTCCTTGAAGCTATGGGTTATTCTTCAAGCACTTATTATTCAAGATATGATGGTAATACATCTATTACCGATGCTCTCCTTGGCGTAAGATACGTTATGGACAAGAATATTGTAGGCGACAAGAATGCAAAACGTCTTGCAAACGAAAGCTACAACCCTATCTTTGCTTACAAGTTCATAAACGATGAAGAAAAAGAAACTGTTATTGACGTATACGAAAATCCTGATGCCTTATCAGTAGGTTATGCAGTTGATGAAACTATTTCACGAATTGCCGCTCTTGGCAACGATGACGTTTACAATAGTCAGAACATCCTTATGAGTACACTTGCAGGTCATACTGTTATTGAAAACGATGCATTCTCAAGCTATCGTCAGTATTTCAAGAAAATGAACGTTGATCCTAATACATTCGATGTTCAGAATGTAACTGTATCACCATACGGCAATCAGACAATGTATACAGCGGCAGAAGAGGGAGATCCTGTTGTAAACATGCATTTTAAAGCTGAAACAGCAGATCCTATCTATATCTACTTCCAGACAGAAAATCAGAAAAAGGTAAATCTCTGGCTCAGTACTACAAAGAATGCAGACGGAACATACTCAGAACACAGCTCACTCGGCTCATACTACGAAGGTCACGACTATCACGGTCTTTGCATCGGCTCATTTGAACCGGGTACAGAAATTGAGCTCCGTATGACTGTAGCAAATGAATACACTATTGTAAATCAGTTCCACTTCTACTACTTCGATCAGGCAGCTTTCAAGGAAGATATTGAAAAGCTTAAAAAACAGCAGTGGGAAATCACCGATTTCGGCGGAGACAGTCTTGAAGGTACTATTACCATCAATGAAGGTCAGGTTATGATGACTTCAATTCCTTACGAAGAAGGCTGGACTGTTAAGGTTGACGGCGAAAAAATTGACTTCCTGGACAAGGATACAGTAGAATACAAAAATGCAAAGAACTGTTACACAATGTATGTAAATGCTTTGATGGGTCTGAAGCTCACTCCTGGCACACATACTATTGAAATGTCATACACTGCTCCTGGTCTTATGCCTGGTCTTGCAGCATTTATTGTCGGTCTTGTCTGCGTAGTATTCATCTATAGATATGACAAGAAAAACAATAAGGTTCTTCTTGCAATGTACAGAGAAAAAAAGGTTGCAATAGAAGAAAAAAAATAAAATAAAACGGGACGGTGAAAGCCGTCCCTTAAAATTAAGAAAGGTTGATT
>JAFQBO010000313.1 GCA_017416665.1 Oscillospiraceae bacterium | reverse complement strand
TACATACTCGTTAATGCGGCTCTTGAAGACGCAGTAGAGGATTTTAAAACTATAGTTAAGGCAGATTCAATGAAAACTGCCAATTCAAAAAATTTAATCGATGAGGTGCTTAAAAATGCTTAGACCTGCTATTACACAGCTTATTTCAAAAAATGACAGTTATTATTCACTCGTTATCGGTGTTGCAAAACGTGCAAGAGAAATCGCTGATGAACTTGTTGAACAGAAGAAAACTCTTGAAGAAAAACCAGTGAAAACTGCCGTTGAAGAATTTGCAAACGGTAAATTCAAAATTATTGAAGGTAAAAGGGAAGAAAAAGAACCTGAAATGCCGTCTGTACCTGTAATTCCGGTTACTGATGACATGGAATTTTAAACTGAAATGAGGTGTCTGCGGTTTTGACAGATAAAATGAAGGTGACTGTTGCTGTCAGTTCGGCGACAATCGCTTTCGATAAACCTTTCAGTTATCTTGTTCCGGACAGACTTGTACAGTATGTACAGCCGGGAAAAAGAATTCTTGTTCCTTTCGGCAAAGGAAACAGAAAACGTGTCGGTCTGATTTTAAGTATTGAACCTGCTGATGACAGCGATAGCTCACGACTTAAATATATTATGTCGGTCGAGGACGATGAGGCTGTACTGAATTCTGAAATGCTGGAGCTTATGCACTGGCTGAGAGATACGACGTTCTGTACCTACTATGATGCCGTGAAAACTATGCTTCCATCGGGAATGAACATAAATATTAAGGAGCATTATAAACCGGTTTTGCAGGACGATGTCTCTGAACTTACCGACAATGAAATTTCAGTTTACAGTCTGCTGACACATTCGCAGAATCATGACAAAACGGCTGAACAGATCAAGGCAAAAGGAATGGGACTTGTTCTTGAGTCGCTTGTTTCCAAAGGCTTTGTGGATTATACCCTTGATGGCAAACAGGCGGTCGGCGACAATACTGTAAAAATAGCCGGACTGACACAGGAGTATCTGTCTTCACCTGACGATTTTAAGCTTACAGTAAAACAAAAGGCACTTGTTAAGGTAATATCCGAAAATGAGGAGATTTCTGTAAAAGAGGCGTGTTACCTCAGCGGTGTCGGAGCTTCGGTCGAAAAAAAACTTGTTGAAAAAGGTGTTCTTAAGGAACACGATTATCAGGTTTTCCGTACGGTTGAAGTTGGCGAAAAAAATACAAGAAGTGTTGATGACGTTGTTCTGACAGATGAACAGCAGGCGGTCTTTGACAGAATTTATAATAAAATGTCCGAAAACAAGGCTCATTGCTTTCTGCTTCATGGTGTTACAGGAAGTGGTAAAACGTCAGTTTTTGAAAAGCTTATCGGTGAATGCATAGCGATGGAAAAACAGGCGATAGTTCTTATTCCCGAAATTTCACTAACACCTCAGACTGTCAGAAAATTCCGTGAGCTTTACGGTGAAACGGTTGCGGTCATACACAGCAGTCTCTCGCTCGGACAGCGTATGGACGAGTTTAAACGCATAAAGCGTGGTCTTGCAAAAATTGCCGTCGGAACACGAAGTGCAATCTTTGCTCCGTTTGATAATATCGGACTTATTGTTGTTGATGAGGAGGGCGAACGTTCCTATAAATCAGACAGTGCTCCGAGATATCATGCCATAGATGTGGCGAAAAAGCGATGCCGTACGCATAAAGCGGTACTTTTGCTTGCATCAGCAACACCATCGGTTGAAAGCTACTACTATGCACAAAAGGGTATTTATGAACTGCTGGAAATGAAAAAGCGTTATTCCGGATTTGAACTTCCGCAGGTTGGAATCGTTGATATGAACGATGAACGCAGTGATGGAAACACTTCTGAATTCAGCAATATTTTAATCAGCGAAATACATGAAAATCTCAAAAATAATGAACAGACAATACTGCTCCTTAACAGGAGAGGTTATCATACCATAATAAGCTGTTGTGACTGTCACAAGCCTGTTTACTGTCCGAATTGTAGTATTCCGATGACTTACCATAAAGTAAATGACCTGCTTATGTGTCATTATTGCGGTCACAGTCAGCCGATAGCTGAATCGTGTGCGGAATGTGGAAGTACACGCCTTAAACAGATGGGCTTTGGTACTCAGAAGCTTGAAGAACAGCTGGAAAATCTTTTTCCACAGGCAAGAATACTTCGTATGGATGCCGATACAACAATGTCGAGATATTCATATGAAAAAAATTTCAGGGATTTCGGTAAGGGTAAGTATGACATCATGATCGGTACTCAGATGATTGGTAAAGGTCTGGACTTTCCGAATGTAACACTTGTCGGAATTCTTTCGGTTGACAAGGCACTGTATGCAGGTGATTTCAGAAGTTATGAAAGAACATTTTCACTTGCGGCACAGGTTGTCGGCAGGTGTGGCAGAGGCAGTAAAAAGGGAAGGGCGTATCTTCAGACTTTTATGCCCGATCACTATGTTCTGAATCTTGCGGCAAAGCAGGATTATCAGGCTTTTTACCATGAGGAAATATCAATCCGAAAGGCACTTCTTTTTCCGCCCGTATGTGATATATGTGTAATCGGCGTCAGCAGTGAGGAAGAGTCAACGGCTGTTTCACTTTCGGCAGGTATTCATTCAATTATAAAAAAGCTTGTACAGAACGGTGTGAAATTTCCGCTCAGGGTTCTTGGCCCTGTCAGATGCTCCTATGGAAAGATAAACGGAAAATACCGTTACCGTCTGATTTTAAAATGTAAAAATACGGCTGAGTTCCGTGACTTTGTACGAAAAGTACTTTCAGAAACAAAAAGCCTTAAAGAATTTAAAGATTCTGTAATATATGCCGATTTGAACGGCGATATTGGTATTTAGAAAAGGGAGAAGTTACAGATGGCAATCAGAAAAATTGTTACAAAGGAAGATCCGATTTTAAGAAAAGTCTGCAAGCCTGTTGAAAAGTTTGATGAAAAGCTTGCAGAACTTCTTGATGATATGATTGAAACGCTTACAAAGGCACAGGGTGTAGGTCTTGCCGCACCTCAGGTAGGATACCTTAAAAGACTCTTTATTATGGATTTCGGTGATGGCGTTATTGAATGTATAAATCCAGAAATCACAAAAATGAGTGGCAAGCAGAGAGTTACAGAAGGCTGTCTTTCATGCCCTGATGACTGGGGTTATGTTACAAGACCTATGAAATGCCGTCTTAAAGCACAGAACAGATTCGGTGAATATTTTGAGCTGAATTTAAAGGAACTCGGTGCACAGTGTGCCTGTCATGAAAACGATCACCTTGACGGTAATCTTTTTGTGGACATCATTGAAGAACGTATTCAGCCTGAAGAGGAATAATAATATGGAAATGAAAATTGTTTTTATGGGAACTCCCGATTTTGCTGTACCATGTCTTGAAGAAATTGCAGATAATGGTATTGACGAGGTGGCGGCAGTTTTTACTCAGCCTGACAGACCTAAGGGTCGTGGCTATAAAATGATTCCGACACCGGTAAAGAAGTGTGCGGAGGAATTTGATATTCCTGTTTATCAGCCTCTTTCACTCAGAAAGGGTGAGGACGCTGAAAAGTCAATGGAAATTTTAAAGGAAATCAATCCTGATGTTATTATAGTTGTTGCGTACGGACAGATCCTGCCAAAGGAAATTCTTGAACTTCCTAAGTATGGCTGTATCAATATCCATGCGTCACTTCTTCCGCAGTACAGAGGTGCTGCTCCTATTCAGAGAAGTATTCTTGACGGACAGACAAAAACAGGCGTAACCTCCATGATGATGGAAGAAGGTCTTGACACAGGTGATATGCTTATTAAAAAAGAAGTGGAAATCACTGAAAACATGACTGCTGATGAACTTCATGATTTACTTTCAAAAGCAGGTGCAGAGGTTTTGGTTGAAACTCTTAACGCTATTACGCTTGGAACATTAAATCCGCAGAAACAGGACGACTCGCAGTCAACATACGCAAAAATGATTACAAAGGACATGAGTTCCCTTGACTTCACACTCCCTGCACAGCAGGTTCATAATGTTATCAGAGGTATTACAGGTTTTACTATGATGGACGGAAAGCGTCTTAAAGTATACAGAAGCTGTATTGCCGATACAGGAAACGCTGAAGCAGGTACTGTTGCAGATGAAAAGAATTTTACTGTTGCCTGCGGTGACGGAAAGGGTGTAACATTCCTTGAAGTGCAGTACGAGGGCAGTAAACGTATGACAACTGATAACTTCCTCAGAGGAAGAAAAATAACTAAGGGACAAAAGCTGGGTTAATTTTATGAACAACGCAAGAATTCAGGCTGTAAAGCTTCTCGGAAAAACCTTTCATAAGGGTGGTTATTCCAATATATTACTGGATAGGGCACTTAATGAAACAGAACTGTCGCCACAGGAAAAAGCACTTTGTTCGGCAATTTACTATGGTGTTCTTGAAAGAAAAATCACTCTTGATCATATTATCTCGGGTTACAGTAAATTCAGACTTTCAAAGGTAAATCCGACAATTCTGAATATTCTGAGAATGGGTATATATCAGTTGAAATTTATGGATAATGTCCCTGATGGAATTGCCGTAAATGAGGCTGTGAACACTGCCAAAAATTTAAAGCTTGCAAAGCTTTCGGGTTTTGTAAATGCTGTAATGAGAAGCTTTATCAGAGATGAAAAACAGATAAAATATCCGTCCGATAAAATCGGAAGAATTTCTGTTGAGTATTCTGTGCCTGTGTGGTTTTCACAAATGCTCTGCGAAAATTATAGCCAGAGTCAGGTGCAGTCACTTCTTGCGGGTTCTGTTGAAAAACCGCCTGTTACTGTAAGACTTAATAATCTTAAAGGTGACAGAAATGAAATCCTTTCCGGACTGTCAGAACTTTCACCAGTAGAAACAGCAGTTGATGGTTGCTATGAAATCAGTGTTGCGAATGTAAGAGAAGAACAGTCGTTTAAAAACGGTCTTTTTCATGTGCAGGATATTGCATCACAGCTTTGCTGTAAGGCAGTTTCGCCAAAGGCAGGAGAAGTAATTCTTGATGTTTGTTCGGCACCCGGCGGAAAGGCTTTTACCATGGCTGAACTGTCGGACGACAAGGCAGATATTTATGCGTTTGATATTCATGACCACAGAGTAAAGCTTATTGCAGACGGTGCAAAACGACTTGGCATAAAATCAATAACGGCAATGCAGGGAAATGCGTCCGAATACAGCGAAAACGTTCCGATGGCGGATAAAATTCTTTGCGATGTTCCGTGTTCAGGTCTTGGTGTTATACGCCGTAAGCCTGAGATTAAATATAAAAATTATGAGGAGTTTGAAAGACTCCCTGATATACAGTATAAAATTCTGGAAAACGCCGTAAAATATCTGAAAGTCGGTGGTGAGCTTGTCTATTCGACATGCACTGTAAATCCAAAGGAAAACAGTGAGGTTATAGACAGATTTTTGAGCGAACATAAAAATTTTGAGGGAATAAGTTTTCTTGAAGATATGGGAGAACCTTTCGGAAATTATAAGGTTACATTGTTCCCTGAAAATTTCGCAAGTGACGGATTCTTTATTTCAAAGATAAAAAGGACGGAGTAGGCTTGGAAAAAATTGATATTTTGTCACTGACCCTACCTGAGCTTGAAATGCATATTCAGGAAATCGGTGAAAAGAAATTCAGAGCAAAACAGATTTTTCAGTGGCTTCATGTAAAGCACGCAGACAGTTTTGATAAAATGAGCAATATTTCATTGTCGTTGCGTACAAAATTAGATGAATACTTTTGTATAAAACTGCTGAATATTGAAAGAAAGCTTGAATCTTCCATAGATAATACTGTAAAATATCTTTACAGGCTGTCTGACGGAATGTTTGTTGAAACTGTTCTTATGGAGTACAATCACGGACTGAGCCTTTGTGTGTCAACACAGGTCGGTTGTAAAATGGGCTGTAAATTCTGTGCGTCAACCATCGCAGGTTTTGAGAGAAATTTACTGCCGTCTGAGATTCTTCAGCAGATTTACCGTACCGAAAATGATACAGGGAAAAAAATATCGGGAATTGTTCTTATGGGAATCGGTGAACCTCTTGACAATTACAAAAATGTAATGAGGTTTCTGGAACTGGTGTCGTGTCCTGACGGTTATGGTCTGAGCCTTCGTCATGTGACGCTTTCAACCTGCGGAATAGTTCCGAAAATAAAACAGCTTGCGGAAAAAAAACTCGGTCTTACACTGTCGGTTTCACTTCATTGTCCCGATGATAACGGAAGAAGTGAAATAATGCCGATAAACAGGACATATAATATTAAAGAGCTTATTGAATCTACAAAAGACTATATAGAAAAAACCGGCAGGAGAGTAACCTATGAGTACGCTGTAATAGACGGCGTAAATTCTGACAGAAAAAGTGCTGAAAGCCTTGCTCATCTGATTAAGGGTATCAACTGTCATGTAAATCTTATACCGGTAAATGCGGTAAAGGAAAGAGAATACAAATCAAGCCGTGAATCGGCAGTAAGGTTTATGGGGTACCTTACGGATATGGGAATTAATGCTACAGTCAGGAGAACGCTTGGCAGTGATATTGAGGCTGCATGCGGACAGCTCAGACGTGAGGCGGCAAAACAAACAGAGAAATCAGGTGAAGTGAATTGAAATATGTAAGTGCTACCGATATAGGCTTAATGCGTGAAGAAAATCAGGACATGGTCAGAGTTGATGACTGTTTCGGAAATGTCCTTGCGGTTGTCTGCGACGGAATGGGCGGAGAAAGAGCAGGGCAGGAGGCAAGCCGTATCGCAATAAGAGAATTTTTTGCACGGTTTAATGAAGGCTATTCTCCGGATCTGGATACGATTGGTGTGCGTCAGCTTATGACGGCATCAATATCAGCGGCAAATTCGGTGATTTACACTACGGCAAGAATGGATTATAAAAATTTCGGAATGGGTACAACCTGTGTTGCCGTTTATATTGATTCAAATTATATTTATATTGTAAATATCGGTGACAGCCGTGCCTATTACTTAGATGAAAAAGGTCTTCACCAGATTACCTCAGATCATACTTATGTTAATATGCTGCTTCAGCAGGGTAAAATTGAACCCGATGAGGTTTATACGCATCCGAAAAGAAACATGCTGACAAAGGCTGTCGGAGTTGAAAAGATTATCAAGCCTGATTTCTTCCGTATGAAGCGTGAAAAGAATTTCACAGTACTTTTGTGTTCAGATGGTCTTTCGGGTTACTGCACTGATGAGGAGATTTATGAAATTATGAAATCAACGCCTCTTGAAGAAGTTTCAAAGGCTTTGATAGATCTTGCTCTGGACAAGGGCGGACGTGATAATATTACGCTTGCTATTGTGACAGAGTAATACAACATAATGTATTTTGTTGGTATTTATAAAAGGGAATAAAACTGGAGTGTGGAGAATTGATGGATAAAAACATTGGTAAAAAGCTTGATGGACGCTATGAAATAACCGAGCTTATCGGCGAAGGCGGTATGGCGGACGTTTATAAGGCTGTGGACGTTGTTGACAATAAGACTATAGCGGTTAAAATCCTTAAAAAGGAATTTGCCGAAAGTGAGGAATTTCTGAGAAGATTCCGTAATGAGTCAAAGGCGATTGCTGTTTTGTCACATCCGAATATCGTAAAGATTTACGATGTCGGCTTTTCTGATAAAATTCAGTATATCGTTATGGAGTATATTGACGGTATCACTCTTAAAGAATATATAGAAAATGAAAGGGTTTTAAGCTGGAAGGATGCAGTTCACTTTGTAACGCAGATTTTAAGAGCATTACAGCATGCCCATGAAAGAGGTATTGTACACAGAGATATTAAACCTCAGAATATTATGATGTTTACTGATGGAACGATTAAGGTCATGGATTTCGGTATTGCAAAGTTTGCCCGTGAAGAAGGCAGAACAGCTACCGATCAGGCAATAGGTACTGTTCACTATATCAGTCCGGAGCAGGCAAGAGGCGATATTACAGATGCTAAAAGTGATCTTTATTCAGTCGGTGTAATGCTTTATGAAATGCTGACAGGTCAGAAACCGTTCGACACGGATAACCCTGTTTCAATAGCTGTAATGCATATGCATAATATTGCAGAACTTCCAAGAAGAATTAATCCTGATATTCCTGTACCGCTTGAGGAAATTATTGTACATGCTATGGAAAAAGTCCCTGATGACAGATACCAGACAGCTGTTGAAATGATAAAGGATATTGACAGGTTCAAGGCTGATCCGGACGTACATTTCGGATATATTGCACGCACAAATCAGGAAACTGATAATAATACAAGATATTTTTCAGCTGTCAATGAACAGATTCCTGAGGAAATTCATCAGGAAATCAGACGTGATGCGAGAAATGACTCAAGAGCGACAACAGGCTTTATAAATCAGAAACAGCCTGTTTATCATACTGTTTCACAGACGATGCCACAGAATATCGACAATGGCGGTTACATGAACAATAACGGTTATACTTCAAATAATATTTATGATACTTATGATGAGGACTATACAGACTTTGAAGAAGAAGAACCGGAAAAGAAATCACTTTTTGTACCGATTCTGTCAGCAGTAACGGTTGTGGTTATTATGGTTGCGGTATTCTTTATTGCAACACTTGTAAAAGGTGTGTTCTCAGGCGAAAAGCAGAATAATACATCTGAATTTGCAATGCCTAATCTTGTCGGTATGGACTACAATCAGGCACATGAAGCGTATCCGAATCTTGATATTCAGGTTGATTCAACGGAATTTTCAGACCTTGAAAAGGATAAAATCTTTGAACAGAGCATTCCTGAGGGAGACGGCGTAAAGAAAGGCGAAGTCGTAAAGGTTAAGGTAAGTCTCGGTGCTAAAACTGTAAAAGTACCGAATGTTATTAATTATCACTACATCACAGCAGGTGAGGCTCTCAGAGCTCAGGGTCTTGAGGTTGAATACCAGTACCAGACAAACGATGACTTTGAAGAAGAAATCGTTTTCGATACAGAACCGGCTGCTCTTGAACAGGTACCTCCTGGATCAACAGTTCTTGTTTATGTAAGCAAAGGCTCTGAAATTGAAGAAATCAAGATGGAAGACTTTGTAGGTAAGAACATTTCTGATGCAAAGGTACAGTGTGGTATCTGGGGCATTGGTGTTAAAATTGAAAAGAAAGACTCAAGCGAGGAAGAAGGTACAATCCTTAAGCAGAGTATTGAAAAGGGTGAGAAGGTTTCTGTTGATTCCACAATCACATTTACTGTAAGTACAGGTAAAGAACCTGAAGGAACTGTTGATATGCAGTTCTACTTCCCGGCAAACTCAACAGGACGTTTTACAATCACAGCATATCAGAAGGGTGTTGCAATTTTCCAGAGTCTGACACTTTCAGCAGATTATGCAAAGGAAAATGTGATTTCTGTACTTGGTAAGGGTACAAACGAAGAAGTAAAGATGGTTCTCACAAATTTAAGCAATAACCTTACATGCGAACTTGGTACTTATACCATGAACTTTGAAGAAGGTACATTCAATATTGTAAGTGAAGATGTTGAAAGAGCATTTGTCATAGTTGATGGTCTTATCAAGGAAGAATCAGAACCTGAAACACAGGCACCGGAAGAGCCGGAAACTGAAGCAGAACCAGAAACAGAAGCTGAAACCGAAGCAGAATCTGAAGCTGAAGAACAGTCGGCAGACGGCGAGGAAGCTCCTGTAGAAGAGGGCGAAGAATAAATGACAGAAACAGGAAGAATTATAAAATCCATCGGAGGACTCTTTTTTATAGAGTCCTCTGATACCATATATGAATGTAAGGCAAGAGGTATTTTCAGAAAAGACGGTATTTCACCAAGCGTCGGCGATATGGTGACATTTGAAAATGGTGTTATAACTGAAATTCATGAAAGAAAGAATTTTATTATAAGGCCACCGCTTGCAAATCTTGATCAGCTGATATTTGTTGTGTCGGTTACGCAACCTGCACCAAATCTCCTTATTCTGGACAAGTTTATTGCAGTTGCTGAATATCAGAATATTACGCCTGTTATTGTGCTGACTAAAGTTGATCTTGAAAAATATGATGATATACTTGATATTTACAAACGTGCAGGCATAGAAATTTATGTTATTGATTATAATGATGCAAATGCAGTAGAAGAAATACGTCTATTGTTAAAGGATAAAATAAGTGCCTTCACAGGTAACAGCGGAGCAGGAAAGTCAACACTGCTGAATGAAGTCTGCGGAGATTTCAATATATCAACCGGCGAGATAAGTGAAAAGCTCGGGCGTGGCCGTCATACCACAAGACACAGTGAGCTTTACAGACTGCCCTGGGGTGGCTATATTGCTGATACTCCCGGTTTTTCAACCTTTGAAACAAATAAGTACAATATTATCAGAAAAGAAGAACTTGCAGACTGCTTTGCAGAGTTCAGACAGTTTGAGGGTGAATGTAAGTTCCGTGACTGCTCCCATACAAAGGAAAAGGGATGCAGGATAATAGAAGCCGTGCAGGAAGGTGTTATTCCTCAGTCACGGCATGAAAGCTACTGCTGTATGTACGACGAGGCAAAACAAATCAAAGAATGGGAGCTGTAAATATGGATAAAGTTAAAAAATGCTATATTTTTGCAGGTTCACCTGACGCAAAATGTTCGGAGTTGGTTTTTGATGATGACAGATATGTTATCTGTGCAGACGGCGGTTATCTCCTTGCAAAAAAGCTTGGAATAACTCCTGATGTTATTATAGGTGATTTTGATACCTATACAAAAAAACTCCCTCAGAGCAGTGACATAGAAATTCTTAAATATCCTCCGGAAAAAGATGATACAGATACTATGCTCGCTGTAAAGCTTGCTCTTAACAGAGGTTACAGACACATTGTTATATGTGGTGCGGTCGGTGGTCGACTTGATCATACTATAGCGAATATTCAGGCTCTTTATTATATCTTAAAGCATGAGGCATATGGTGAGCTTGTGAGTGATGGTAATTACGTCTATATGCAGGGACCCGGCGTGAGAGTATACAACCGTATGAGAGGGTATTACTTTTCTGTTTTTTCATATTCGGGTGAGTGCAGTGGCTTATCTCTTACAGGCTTTAAATATCCGCTTAAAAATGGTACGATAAAAAGCAGTTTTCCCATCGGCATAAGTAATGAAATTATCGGAAAATCAGGTATTGTTTCTCTTGATAAGGGCGTTTTGCTGGTGACTTTTTCAAAAGATATGCACCAAAAGTAATATTGCGAATATAATACAGTATCAGTGTTATATGGAGGTGTCAGTTTTGAAAATTGTTGTTATTAAAAGTCCTAAACTGCTTGCAGGAATACTCAGAATGGTTTTCGGAATCAAAAAAGAAGAACCGACGGAATAATGATTTTACTTAAAATAAACCGACCCATTTAAAGGTCGGTTCAGACTGTAGAAAAACCT
>JAFQBO010000312.1 GCA_017416665.1 Oscillospiraceae bacterium | reverse complement strand
CACATCTTTTTGGCTGATTTTACTTTGTTCGTCGTTAAAAATCCTTGCTGGGCGACAGCCCACCTGCGAATTTTTGCCTAAAACAAAGACAAAATCATCTCAAAAATCCGCATATCATTATAGTGTCAACACGCCCTAATTAAATCCGAAAATGTCCACCGGGGACACCCGACAAATAAAAATTTAACCACCTGCAAAAATTAAACGTTGAAATACCGGAACAATTATGTTATAATTAAAGGTGAAAATAAATTCTGACAGGGGAGAAACAGTGGATATTATAAAAGAAAAAACCGCCTGTTTTACAGGTCATCGTCCCGAAAAGCTTTCATCTGTTGTCGGTTCTGAAGGTCCTGCTCTTGAAATGCTGAAGAGTATGCTTTTCTTTCAGATACAACAGGCTATTGAAGACGGGTATGAATGCTTTATCTCAGGTCTTGCAAGAGGTGTGGATCTGTGGGCTGCTGAATATGTTGTTGAAATGAAAAAGAAATACCCGAATGTACGTCTTGTCTGTGCCATGCCGTTTGAGGCACACAGCAAAGGCTTTAAGGGTTCTGATTTGTGGTCACTCAGAAATGTACTGGATAATGCCGATGAGGTTGTTGTGTTATCTAAGGAATACTCGAATTTCTGTTATAAAACCCGTAATTACTACATGGTTGACAATTCCTCAAGGCTTATTGCTGTTATCGATGATTTCAAAAGCGGTACGGGACAGACAGTCAATTACGCAAGAAAAAAAGGCATTGATATAAGAATGATAAATGTCAGGGACTATGCCTCTGAACAATGCAGTGAAAAATATCAGAATCCATTTTATTATAAGCTGACATAATTGTTCAAAATTGCTATTGACAATAAAAAGTGTTTTTGTGCGGAGAAACTTTCAACTGTTTCAACAGAGTTTTCAACATTTTGAATATTTGATGGGGAAAAACATGTTGAAAGTTTTTTGAAAAGCCCCACAAATTCCCAAAATACGACATTCTTTTAAATGAATAAAAAAGGAGAAATATACATTATGAAAAAAAAGAAAACAGGAAGTGTTGCTATACCGTTTCTTATTACATTTTTAATTTCGCTTGTGATAATAGGCGGTGCGGCAATGTATATCTACGACAAAATCGATAATGACGAGTCATCGCTTGTTTCAATGGTAAACGAAGTCGGAACTCTTTCTGACGAGGACAATCATACTATTTTGTTCGCACTTGATATGAGTGACACTGTTACTACCGATTCAGACGATTACATTGACGAAGAAGATGATGAAGAATACTACGAAGAAGATGGGTACTCTGACGAAGAAGAGTATGAATGGGAAGAGGACAGCGAAGAAGAGGAAGAAAAAGAAACCTATTCACAGCAGCCGTATACGTTCATGATTATGCGTTCAGAACCTGTAAACAAACAAATCCTGTTTATGGGAATTCCAAGCAATATGCTTGTAGGTGAAAGCAACAAGCAGGCACAGGACATTTATGTCGATAACGGTACAGCAACCCTTACAAGCAGTCTTGAATACACTCTGGGCATAAAAATCGATCGCCACATGACGCTTAATACCGAAAGTTTCAAAAAGATCTGCAACGTTCTCGGCGGTGTAACATACGCCGTACCAAAAGACGTTAAAACAATAGCCCAGGCTGACGGTGAACAGTATCTCTCAGCAGAACAGGCGGCTGAAATTATAAGCTGTGCAAACTATTCAGGCGGAGAACTTCAGCGTATTTCAACAGCATCTTCGCTTATAACAGCTATGGTAAATCAGACAAGCGGTGAAAGAATTGCAGGAAATCTCGATAACATTTTCAACACTATTATTAATATGACTGAAAGTGATATTTCAGCCATTGACTACAACAACAGAAAATATGCAATTAAATTTATGCTCAAATACAGTGATCCTGTTGACAGTGAATCACGTTCCACAAGAGCGCAGTTTATTACGCCGTACGGTAAAGAAGACGGAAAAGAATTTATTGCTGACAAATATTTTGCTGATGACATAAAAGTATACTTTGACGAAGCATCGGCTGAAGAACAGATACAGACTGAAGAAAACAAGTCTGAACAGTCTGAAGAACAACAGGAGAAAGAAACCGAAAATGAATAATATCTTTGATTCACACGCACACTATAATGCTCATGCTTTTGACAATGACAGAGACGAACTGCTGACTGCCTTAAAACAGTCGGGAGTTGTAAATATTGTAAATATTGCCGCTGAAATGGATGATTCGGAGGATATTCTGAAGCTTGTTGAAAAGTATGATTACATTTACGGAGCATTGGGTGTTCATCCCGAAGCTGTAGACAGAACACCCGATAATTTTACGGAAACACTTGAAAAACAGATTCTGTCACAGCCTAAAATAAAGGCAATCGGTGAAATCGGTCTTGATTACCACTATGAGGGCTACTCAAAGGAAAATCAGAAGAAAATTTTTGTAAAACAGCTTGAACTTGCAAAAAAGCTTGATATGCCTGTTGTAATTCACTCAAGGGATGCCTGTGAAGATACAATGGAAATCCTCAGGGAATACCGTCCAAATGGCGTTATGCACTGTTTTGGGTATTCTGCCGAAATTGCAGAGGAAATAATAAATATGGGCATGTATATCAGCTTTACGGGTGTTATTACATTTAAAAACGCCAAAAAAGCTGTTCGTGCATTACAGACAGTTCCGACTGACAGACTTATGCTTGAAACCGACTGCCCTTACATGGCTCCTGAACCTTACAGAGGCAAACGATGTAACAGCAGTATGATCGAACATACTGCCTCAAAGGCGGCTGAAATATTCAATATGCAGACACAGGAATTACTAGACATTACATGTGCAAATGCAAAAAGATTTTTTAACATAAAATAAAAGAACATTTTTTCATGAAAGTATGGAGGTGAACGCAATGATCAGAGCAGGAGTATCTACGGCGTGCTTTTATCCGAAACTTCTTGAAGAAGCAGTATACGATCTGGCTGTAAACGGAATAAACCACATTGAAATTTTTATAAATGCTGACTGTGAGCTTACAAAATCCTATCTCAGCGGTATTGTTGATACACTTAAACGCTTTGAGGTCACATGTCGTTCACTGCACCCTTATACATGTCCCATAGAACCCATGCTGTTCTTTTCCGGCTATTCAAGGCGTGTTAATGACGCAATAGAATACTATAAAAAATTTTTTAACGCAATGAACATGCTGGGTGCGGAAATATTCGTTTTTCATGGAAACAAAAAAATCGCACAGCTTTCTGCCGAAGATTATTGTGAAAGCTATTCAAAGCTTGTTGAAACAGGTAAAAGCTTCGGAATAACGGTTGCCCAGGAGAACGTATCACGCTGTCAGAGTGGTTCACTTGAATTTATGGGTAAAATATCCGAAATAATGGGTGATGACGCCAAATTTGTCCTCGATACCAAACAGGCGGTCAGAGCAGGTGAAAACAGCTTTGACATAATAAGAAAGCTCGGTTCAAAAATCAAACATGTCCACATAAGCGATCACGGCGAAATGGGCGATTGCCTACAGATAGGAAAAGGCAGATTCAATATAAAGCACCTTTTCAGTCTTATCGCACAGGAAAGTCCTGATTCTTCTGTAATACTTGAACTTTACAGGAGTAATTTTGACGGTATTTCCGATATTGTAAACAATTATAATATTCTATGCAGTATGGCTGATAATGTAAATATTTAGAAAGGAGAGTATGACGCAGACGTATCATACGAAAATACTTATGAAATGTCCGAAATGCAGTTTTGAGGAAACCAAGGTTATCGATTCAAGACAAACTGAAAATAAAATACGCAGACGACGTGAATGTACCGTCTGCGGAAACAGGTTTACAACATTCGAAACGGCTGAAAACCCTCTTCTTATGGTCATAAAAAAAGACGGCTCTATTGAACCGTTTGAACGAAACAAGCTTATAAGAGGTGTTTACAATGCCATAAAAAAACGTCCTGTCAATATTCACCTTATAGAAAAAATTGCTGATGAAATCGAAAATCACTGTGCCAACACCATGGTTTCACATATTTCAACAGTTAAAATAGGCGAAATCATTCTTGAACATCTCAAAAAAATAGATGATGTGGCATATATTCGTTTTGCATCGGTCTATAAGGATTTTACAGATATTGAAAGCTTTGTAAAGGTTATATGCGAGCTTGATGAAAGCAAAAGGTTTTGTATAAAACCAGACTGCGATAAATGTGAATTTTAAAAATAGAAAGAGGTATTTACAATGAGTAATAAGAATTTTTTGAACTCTGAAGATACAACAGGTAATTTTGACACAAACGATATAGAAAACAACAAGGTTCTTGCAGCAATAGGTTATATTCCGGTACTCTTCCTGATTCCGCTTCTTGCCTCCCCTTCATCACCTTATGCGAAATTTCACGCAAATCAGGGTCTTATTCTGACTCTCGCCGCTGTGGCACTCGGAATAGCACGTTCGGTTCTGTGTTCAATTTTCGGATTTATACCACTCATCAGAGTCTTTATTCCTGAAATTATATCAACAGCTGTTTCACTGGCAGTACTTGCTTACATAATCATAGGTGTTGTCAACGCTGCAACTGGAAAAGCAAGAAAACTTCCTTTTATCGGAGACTTCTTGAATATTATTCACTAAAACTAACGGATGGCTTTGCTCATCCGTTTAAATTTCTTTCAGATGTATTTAAGAAATAAATTTATATTTATCGCACAAACATTTTTATTTTCCGTACCTATAATCTGTAGGGGCTGATGCCTACATCAGCCCGTAATTTTCGTATAATTTATAAAGGGACGTCGTGGGCGCCGTCCCCTACAAATGGATGATATTCGTTGTTTTCATGTAGGGGCGAGCATTGCTCGCCCGCAAAATAAATTATAATTCAAACGGGCGACCAATGGTCGCCCCTACAGAAATTTTG
>JAFQBO010000311.1 GCA_017416665.1 Oscillospiraceae bacterium | reverse complement strand
GCCTTCTTATAATTGGAAAAGTCGATCTTCATGGGAATAAAGCTGCTGGGATTATCCAAATACCAGTTTTCATCGGCTATGGAAACGCCAAAGCCCCACAAAATCATCAGTACGAACAAAGCGCCCCAGATCAGTATTTACGAGGGGTGAATTGAAAAACAGCCCAGTGGGCTGTTTTTCAAGAGGGGACGCTTTACAAGAAAAAGCGTCCCCTTACTTTGGTCGTACACAAGTTTGCCTGCCGATTTAATCGGCACGAAAATTAATTTTGAGATTTTTCTACAATCTAAAATCCGTACTGTTATTTGCAGTACAGATTTTTTCATCTTTATTCTTTTTCAAAACGTTCCTTCAGTTTTTCGTAAAAATGACGCAGGCTCTTATCGCCGTCATTATCCGGGAAAAGACAATACGGAAGACTGTCAGTATCTCTGTGCTTTTTCACGCAGGCAGCACAGTTGCCATTATTCTTACAGCTTGTCTTTGGACAACAGTTACCACAATATTTTTCCATAATTAACCTCGCTTACATGTTATTTATAAATTGTCTGAAATCTGAAATCAATTCACGATTTAACGAATAATGTGACCATTTACCCACTTTTTGAGTATTCACAAGTCCGCATTCTGAAAGTATTTTCATATGATGCGACAAAGTTGGCTGAGTAATCTCAAATTTTTCAAGTATTTTACAAGCACACATCTTTTCTGTGTGTGACAACATAAGTATTATTTCAAGACGTGTCTGATCGCCCAGTGCCTTAAATATCTGTACATAGTTCATATTAATATCCCAGTTGTTCAAGTAATTCGACAGCATTACAGATCATTTCAACACATGTTGTTTTAAACAAGCCTTTTTCTGCTGCTTTATTCATTTCAATAGGATCTGAAATGTCATGTCCGAGCAAATCACGACATATAATACTTTTATTCATATTTTTAAAGGCTGTTGTAAATTCAACGGTTTTCTGATAGCAAAGAGTTTTGCTGTCATCATCATTGCCGATAACATGACCATATCTAAGTCCGATAACCATAATAGCACCTGTTACAGCACCACATACTTCAGCATTTCTCATACCGCCGCCAAATCCACAGCCGATTTTTAATGCCAGTTCTTTACTAAGTCCATATTTTTCAGAAAAAACTGCAAATACAGACTGTGAACAGTTAAAGCCCTGTGAAAAATATTTAGTGGCAAGTTCTTTTCTTGTCATAAATTATGCACCTCACATTGATAATCGTCTATGTGTTATTATAGCATATATATAGATAATTGTCAATATGAAATGTAAAATAAAAACGAACACCTGCAAAACAGATGTTCGTTTTCTATAATTTATACCTTCGATTACATCGCCTCAGAAACCGCACTCATCTCCTCACTATCCCTGCTCATTTTATTCCAGAGATAGTAACCATAAACCGCATTAAAGGCGTATACAGCCCACATTGTAGTCATAATCGGATCACCTTTCAATGCCCACATAACAGTTGTCACAACGTTTACAATAAGCCACAGAAGATACTGTTCACGGTATCGCAAAACCATCAAAGCATTTGCAATAACAGAAATAACAGTGCTTGTGCTGTCCAGCCACACAGAGTTACCGCCTATTACTGACAAAATATATTTATAGAGGCATATTCCCAATGCCGTTGCAACAACCAGAATAATCGCAGGGATTACTTTCATTTTTCGTACCTTTACACTGTCAGAATCTTTACTGTAATTTTTTCTCCACATATAAAGTCCGATAAATTGTAGTGGAATATAATAAAAGGTGTTGAGCATCACTTCACCATACAGCTTACTCATAGCTGAAATTGCAATATAAGATGCTATATTTACAATTCCCCAGTAATACTGAGACTTTCTGCCCTTTGCACACAGAACAACGTTCATGATACCGCATACAGCCGCTGTTGAGCTTAAAAGTGTATAATGCAGAGGACTTTCTGTATCGGTCAATGCAAAGTACAATGTAAAGCCACACACTATAATCACGCTTGCCCACTGAAATGGTGACAGAATTTTCGCAAGTTTTTTTATTTTTGTCATGTCATTACCTCCTTGTTTACTTTTTCAATCGGATTGCATTTTCTTGTATAGTACATATAATAAACAAAATTTATGATTATACCGAAAATTGTCGCTGATGGTGCGGCAAGACCTATCATATCAAGTGATGCATCCGGCTGAATACTCATTATATAGGACATCGGAAGACGTACAAGAAACGTTTGTGAAAGTCCCTGAATCATTACAAAGAGTGTTTTTCCGTGTCCGTTGAAATATCCTATAAAGCTGAAAAGAACACTCGTTACAACAGCCTCAATCGCAAAACCTCTCAGATATGCGGCTGACTGTGTAATATAATCGGGATTATCTGTAAAAATCATTGACATATAATTGCCGAAGAAAAAAGATGCACATGCAATCACAACACCTATCGATGCACCGATCGACATTCCGCAAAGCATTGACTTTCTTGCACGTTTTTCTTTTCCTGCACCGAAATTCTGTGAAATAAACGAAGCCATCGACTGCATTAAAGCACTCGGCACAAGCATTATAAACGAAACAAGCTTATTTGCAACACCGTAACCGGAAGACTGTGCAAGTCCCAGCTTATTTATAAACGCACACAATGCAAGGAATGAAAGCGAAGTAAGAACCTCCTGTATCGCAATAGGAGCACCTGTTTTTATGATATTAGGCACTTCCCTGTTAAAGCGTATATCACTTTTTTTAAGCTTAAACGGAAGATTTATTTTTCTGATAATTATAAGCGAAATTACAACACTTACAGCCTGTGCAAGTATTGTTGCAAGTGCCGCACCTGCAACGTCCATATCAAAAACAGCTACGAAAAGCAGGTCTCCTATGATATTTACCGCACATGCGATTGCTACAAATATAAGAGGCAGCTTTGAGTTACCCAGTCCACGGAAAATACTGCTTATGAAGTTATAGGCTATTACAAATATTATTCCGCCTCCGCATATCTGTACATACTGTACAGTAAGATCAAGTGCATCCTCAGGTGACTGCATAAGCTGTGCAAGAGAGCGTGCAAAAACAAGCATTACTATTGACAGTATAACAGCACTTACGGCAAAAAAGCATATAGCACCGCCTATAACCTTTCCCAGACGTTCGGTTTTGTTTTCACCTATGTAACGTCCCATAATTATTGTAACCGCCATCGCCATAGCCGTCATTGTAAACATTACCATATTAACAAGGTTACTTCCTGTGGATACTGCCGAAATTGCCGCCTCGCTACCAAAAAGTCCGACTACAAGAATATCAACTGCTCCATACATTGCCTGTAAAATCAATGCACCCAGAATCGGCGTCATAAATTTTATAAGCTTTGGAAAAATCGATCCTGTCGTAAAATCTGTTGTCTGTGAATTCATTTTTATCCTCCATTTCATTTTTCTGTTCTACATTATAACATATTTTTTTTTAAAATACAATTATTCATGAAAAAAGGACTGCTTTTGCAGTCCCTATAATTTATCAGCTCAGAATGTTTTCCAGATTTACCACTATCATCTGAGAGTTTAGCCTGTTAATCAAAGCTATTTCATAATTTGACAGCCATTTCAGTTTTCCAAGATGATAAGCATAACTATACTCATCCGGAATTTCAGAAAGCAATATTCTTTCTGTCAGAATTTCGTTGTTTTTGTCTTTTATAATCAGATTGAAATGGATATATGGTATTTCATGTTCCAGAATTAATTCTGCCTTATATTTTCTTGACGGACTGCAAACAGCCTTTTTCCACTGCCACATATTTTCATAATTCAGCTGAATTATCTGATTGTAAACATCTTCAAAAATTTTAGTATCCCATCCGTATTCATTGGAAACCTTTTTTATGCCATTCATCAAAAGCTCTAAATAGGCAACTTTTTTCTCATAGTCACCCTTAAATTTAAAGTTTTTCAAATCACTTTCGGTAAAATCCAGATACACATCGCAAAATCCATCAACAGTTTTAATTGGACGTTCTGCATTATTGCCACAATGCATATTGATTTTTTTGCATACATCATTTTTATATCTTCCAAGAAGCCGTTCAAACATAGAAACTATACATCTTGATCCAGTCATAAAATCACGATTGTGTTCCAGCCTGATAGACTTACCCAAATCAAGCATTAAATCTATATTTCTTAAATACATAAGTATGTCCTTTCTGAAGAATAGTTTTCAGTTCAAAAATCATAAATTTTCTTTATTATCAAATTCTGATTCCTCGTTCATCATTCTCCAATACATTTTTTCAGCAATCACGTAAGTACAATTCCTTGCATTCGGAGAAATTAACTTTTCTTCAATATAATTTACAGGATCAAAGTCTCCATAATCAGCCCACACAATCAGTCGGTCATCACGGGTTTTGCCGAGTAAATTTGTATGAAAGCCCACATGTGCACCATATATATCACAGAAATAATTATCCTGCCAGCCTACAATACTGCACTTGCGAACGCCTGTAAAACGCAGTTCAATAGGTTTTTGCCATTGACTATGCAAAATCATGTTCACTCTATGGTCTGATGCTAAACCCTCTGCCATACCGCCATTGGCATCAACATATGCACCACTTTGGTAATTTAATGATACAATGCAACTGTCATGAAAACCACTATAAATTTTCATTAAATCTTCTATGTCTTTTTCGTTTACTATTTCATTCCACATATTTTTTACTCCGATTATTCAATTATTAAAAAACATGAACTCTTTCAAGTGTAACCTTTTTTAAAACCCTTCCATAAAACACAAAGTTACACTCCATTGAAAGATCACTTTCCTCACCATCAACCCAGAACTGAGCCATAGCATCTACATTGAACCCATCAAAATCGCCCAGTCTTAAAGCGTCGAAAAATTCATTAATATTACATTCAGATAATTCACCCGGATAATCATTCAACTCAAAAAGTATATCTTCAACAGTACAACCCATTTCTACATTCTGTTTAAGTTCTTCCCAGTTTTCTTTTCTTATCAGTTCATGTATATAATACATCTTTTCCACTAATAATCTTATCTGATAACCATGAATATTTTT
>JAFQBO010000310.1 GCA_017416665.1 Oscillospiraceae bacterium | reverse complement strand
AGTTGTTGTTGTTGTTTCAGATGAAGTTGTTGTTTCGGAAGTAGTAGTGGTTGTGGTGGTTGTAGTAGTTGTTGTAACTGTGGTTGTTGTAGTATGAACATTGTAGAAACGATCAGAACTGTCTGCGTTTGTTACGACAACTTCCTTTTCGTGTTTGTCAATTACAAAAGCGTATTCGCCTTCATCAATTACATAACCTTCAGGTGCAATAGTTTCTTTGAGAATATAGTTACCGAATGGAATTTCCGATAACTTATAAACACCTTCTGTTATTTCCTTTAATACGCCATAGACAATTTCTTCAGGGTCAAGTGTTCCGTTACTGTTTTCATCAACATAAACTGTAAATTCCGCACCACTGAGAAGTTCCTCTGTTTCGGAATCGTACTTGTTTACAACAACGCTTCCTTCAATTTCCATATTGATAATTTCAATCTGAATTATTTCAGCGTTTTTGTCGATAACAACAGGGAAAGCTTCATCTGAAAGTACATATCCTGTCGGTGCTTTTATTTCTGCAACAACATATTCACCGTAACGAATATCGTTGAATTCAAATGCACCGTTATTGTCTGAAGTATCAGTCATAATGGCAGCATTTTCGGTAAATGTTGTTTCGCCCTTATAGAAAAGACCGATTAATGCACCGGAAAGAGGTTCATCAGCTTCGTTTACTTTAAGACCTGATACATCACCGTAAACATTGTTATTGGCGATTGTGATAACTTCGCCATTATCATCGATTATGACAGGGAACTGCTCATCTGTAAGAACATATCCCTTTGGTGCTTTGATTTCAGCGATGATGTATTCGCCAAACTTAATACCCTTGAAAGCGAATTTACCATCTTCGGCAGTTTCTACTGTTGCAATAGCTGTATCGTCAGTAAATTCTGATTCATCAGCTGAGAAAAGTCCGATAACAGCACCCGCTAGAGGTTCATTTTCTTCACCTACCTTGATGCCTTCTATGTCTCCACGAATTTCTCCGTTTGCAATTTCAAGAAGAACAGTTTCGCCATTTTCATCAATTTCAACAGGGAATGTTTTATCTGTGAGAACGTATCCTGTCGGAGCTTTGATTTCAGCTACGACATACTTGCCGTATTCAATATTGCTGAAAGCAAATTTACCGTCTTTTTCGGTTTTTACAGTTGAGATTGCTGTATCTTCCGTAAAATCAGATTCGCCATTGGCGAATAAGCCGATAACTGCACCTGATAACGGTTCAAATTCTTCACCAACTTTTGTTCCTTCGATGTTACCACGGATTTTTATATTCTTAATTTCAACAGAAATTGTTTCACCGTTTTCATCGATTGTAACAGGATAAATTTTATCTGTAAGAATATGTCCTGTTGGCGGAGCGATTTCAACAACCTGATACTTTCCGTAAATAATGTCATTAAATGCAAATTTACCGTTCTTTTCGGTTGTGTATGTAGCGATTGCAGTATCTTCTGAAAACTCTGATTCATCAGCTGAGAAAAGTCCGATTAATGCACCTGCAAGTGGTTCATTTTCTTCGCCTACCTTGATGCCGTCGATGTCACCTCTTACAGGTTCATTTTTAATTTCAACTTTGACAGTTTCACCGTTCTCATCAATGACAACAGTGTACTTTTCATCTGTCAAAATATAACCTGTTGGAGCTTCGATTTCGGCAACAATATATTCGCCGTAAAGGAAGTCTTTAAAATAGAATTTACCATCCTTTTCGGTTGTGTAAACTTCAATGGCATTTTCTTCTGAGAATTCTGTTTCATCAGATGAGAAAATACCAATTAATGCACCGGAAAGAGGTTTATCAAGTTGATTGACTTTAAGTCCCTCAACATCACCTCTGACAGGTTCATTTTTGATTTCAACTTTGACAGTTTCACCATCTTCGTCGATTACAACATTGTATATTTCTTCAGTAAGAATATATCCGATTGGAGCTTCAATTTCAGCAACAATATATTTGCCATAAATGTAATCATAGAAACCGAAAAATCCGTTTTCATCTGTTACATAAGTTTCGATGGCATTTTCTTCTGAAAACTCAGTTTCATCAGCTGAAAAAATACCTATTAATGCACCGGAAAGAGGTTTGTCAAGTTGATTGACTTTGAGCCCTTCAACATCACCTCTTACAGGTTCATTTTTAATTTCGACTTCGACAGTTTCACCGTCTTCGTCAATTATGACAGGGTATGTTTTTTCTGTCATAACGTAACCTGTTGGTGCTTCGATTTCGGCAATAATATATTCGCCGTAAAGGAAGTCTTTAAAATAGAATTTACCATCCTTTTCTGTTGTGTAAGTTTCAATGGCATTTTCTTCTGAGAATTCTGTTTCATCAGATGAGAAAATACCAATTAATGCACCGGAAAGAGGTTTATCAAGTTGATTGACTTTAAGTCCCTCAACATCACCTCTGACAGGTTCATTTTTAATTGTGATTTTGACTAAATCGCCGTCCTCATCAATGACAACGGGATATGTTTTTTCACTCAAGATATATCCTGTCGGTGCTTTGATTTCAGCTACCTGATAATTGCCGTAACGAATATCGTTAAAAGCAAATTTTCCTTCCTTATCGGAAGTTACAGTTGCTATTGCATTTTTTGCAATAAATTCTGTTTCATCTTCCGAAAAAAGACCCATTAAAGCACCGCCGAGAACTTTGTTATTCAGAGCGTTTACTTTCAGACCATCAACATCGCCTGTGATAGGTTTATTGTAAAATCTGTCTGTGCTTTCGTCGTTTGAAATTATTACTGTTTCGCCGTCCACACGGATTTTGAAACTGTAATATTTTTCATCGATTACATATCCTTCAGGAGCAAGTGTTTCCTTTAACAGGTAATCGCCGTAGCTTATTCCTGTAAGAGTATAAACACCGTTTGCTTCTGTAAGAACACCGTATTCGGGATCAACTTCAGCGTATTTTCCGTCAGAACCGTAGTCCTTATAGACTGTGAAAATAGCTCCGCTGAGAAGTTCTTCAGTTTCAGAATCATATTTTTCAATCTGAACATTACCCTTGATTTCGTCATTTTCGATAGTGATTTCAACATCATCACCATCTTCGTCAATGACAACCGGATATGTCAGATCGCTTAAAATATAACCTGTAGGAGCTTCAAGCTCTTTTACAAGATAACTGCCGTAAGGTATTTCATCAAACGAGAAAGACCCGTCAATTTCAGATACAGCTGTACGAATCGCATTATCTTCTGTGAACTCAGTTTCGTCGGCAAAGAAAATTCCCATTGTTGCACCTGACAGAGGTACATTTGTTTCGGAATTAACCTTTAAGCCATTTACCGAGCCTCTTTTCAGATAATTGCCAAACTTGAACGCATCGACATCAACTTCAACAGTCTGAATTTCCTGTCCTTCATACGCAAATTCAAATTCATAAATTTCATCTGAAATTATATAATGCTCATCCGTTGAAATTTCCTTGATGTAATATTTGCCGAACGGAAGTTTTGTATTGAATGAAGTTGTGAAATCTGACTGTAAGCCGATAGTTTCAATCAGACCGTCAGCAGGAATCATAGTTCCGTCAGAAGCAGTGATATTTTCAGCAGCATAAAGACCGAAGTTTATATACTGTACTGCATTATCTGAAATTATGTTGAAATCATAATCTGATTCCACAAATTTTTCGACATTTATTTTTACCTGCTGATGTGCATTTGCGATGGAAAACATTATTGAATTTACAGTGACTTCCTGTCCTGCATATTCAAGACTTACAAGATACTTTGTTTTGTCGAGAACATAACCTGTAGGAGCTTTCTTTTCAACAACATAGTAATCGCCGAGATACAAATCCTTTGATTTTGCTGTGCCGTCGGCACCTGTTGTGATTGTGTCGACAACAGTATCCTTTGCAATATGCAAATCACCGTCTGAATAATAAATATCCTGTGCAGCAATTACATCAAAAACGGCGTCTGAAAGATTTGCTTCTGCAAATTCAGGTTTGTATGTGCCGTCTTCGTTAGTGACAACAGTTGAGAAAGAGTCACCGACTTTTGTTACAACAATATTCGCTTTCTGTTCGCTGTTTTTCTTTTCAACTGTTACAACTTCGCCGTCTCTTGTGATAGAAAAAGCAACAGGAGTCGGATCAATTACATAACCGACCGGAGCTTTTACTTCAACGAGAGTGTAAGAACCGTAAACAAGAGGTTCAGGAAGCTGAATTGTACCTGTTGAATCTGTAACGAATGTGTTTACGGAATTGCCTTCGGCATCAGTTAAAATTACAAGTTCGCCGTTTGCATCATAAATCTGAAATTCTGTACCTTCACGGGGAACTGTTTCGCCTGTTTCATAGTCTTTCTTGACAACAAGAACGTCTGAACGCTTGAGTGTATTCTGACAGCTTATTGCAATATCATCACCAAGCAGAACGAAACTTATTTCCTTGTAACTTGCATTATCGCGACCCGGAATGTAGTAAATCGGTTCGGTATAGCTTGGAAGATCAAATTCTTCAATCTGATAATACAGTTCGTATCCGTTATGTGGTGCGTAATACGGTAAATCATTCCATTCAACATAACCTGTTTCATCGGTATATGCTGAATCGTAAAGTTTGTATACAACTTCGTTTCCGTCAGCATCAAGATAATAGCTCATAAGGTCAAATCCAACGCCTTCAACAACACCGTCTTCCGAATATTTGTTGATTGACAAACGACCTTTGACGAGTGTGTTTTTAAAATTTACTTCGGCAGTCTGATTTTCATGAACAATAACGACCTTTTTGAGTACAGAATTATACTGGTTGCTTTGTGCAGGAGTAGGTTTTTCCGTAACTGTATATGTACCCGGAATAAGATTGTCAAATCTCAGAATACCGCCTGTACCGGTAACACCTGTTGCTGAATATCCTTCATCATTGCTGATTTCAAATTCTATTCCCACAACATGTCCGTCGTCAGATGTCTTTTTGATTTGAAGTGAACCAGTTTCAGCACCCTCAAGGTAAACGTAATATTCACGGGGATCGGCTTCAGCTTCGGCAATATCCTGATTAACGCCGTCACCGTATACAACCCATCCACAGCGTTCGCTTGATTCATTGCAGTTGTTCTGCACGAGCGAGATTGAAGCTGTTTTGTTGTAATCGGCTCTGACCTTGAGTTGTGTTGCTGATTTTGAAATAACTTCGCCGTTTGTGACTGTTATGTCAAAATTTTCAAGCTGAGCATTCTTGTCAGTGAATGTGTATGTGCCGTCTTCATTGGCTTTGAACGGATTTTTAGATGCTATATCTTTTTCTTCAAGATTATATGCGAAAGTAATGTCTTTCTTATCAGCCTTGATAGCTGATTCATATGCGTTGTAGAAGCTTCTTACATTTGCACAAACCGTTGAATCATTGAACTTGTCAATCATTGACGAAACCTTTGCATAACCGTTGGAAATGTAGTCGAAATTGCTGTTACGCTGTCCGACAATTACTTCCCAGACAAGAAGCTGTGTTGCAAGATACTGTGGCATATAGCTGTCGAGATTGGTAATGTCCGCAGGAGTCTGTGTATAGGAATACAGAAAAATTCGTCCTAATAATTTTTCCTGATCTTTTGTCAGATTGATTGTTTTTGCCGAATATGTCGCACTGTCAGTCAGGCTCTTTTCAGGCTGTACGCAGTACGCAAGATTACCGTTGTCCATCTGAATGATTGACCAGTTAGTACCGCCTTTGAGCGTAGCTTTTGCTGAAATCTGAGTACTGCTTTTCATACCGTACTTGTCAGTGTAATTGGCGGAATAAATCCTGTTTACCTGACGTGTTTCAGCAGCAGAAACACGGAACAGCTCTGAATTGCTTCCGATGAGCGTTGTGAAGGACATTACAACAGCGATTAAGCAGACCAATGCTTTTTGCCATACAGATTTTGTTTTATCCATATAATTATTTCCTTTCGTTTGATTTTTTGACTTAAAAATAGGTTTATATCGAAGTTGCAAGCATTTTTTACATGCTTGCCTTGAACAAGCCATATTACATCACCCCTTTCAAGGCAAAAAGCATTTTTTAGCCATGTATTCAGTTTTCAAGATGCCAATTTAATTTAAAAATATCTGCAAACACCCTCTGAGAGCTACTGTACGGCTCTCTAACCGACTTCCGGTGAATTTTTGATAAAACTTTACCACCTGAAAATTAAAACGCTAAAAAAGCCGTTTTTGACGTTCTGGGACGCTGTTGAAAAAATAATCCTGTAATTTCATCAATCAAAGCGGTTTACCAATTCTTTGTATCTGTTTATGTCGAAGGAGTATTCTTTTTCTTGGGGTTTTGAAGCTATGTAGCTTTCGTAGGTCATAGGAGCGTTGTACAAAGCCGTCAGCAGATAGCTTTTCACATTGCGTGGTTTAGGCTTTGTGTTTTGCAGACCCTCAATGACATACAGAACATGCTTGTCCGTCAAAAGCTTAAAGCGTTCAACTACGTCAGAACGGGGATAGCTTTCTCTGGCTATGCGAATATGCGACAGTTTTGTTTTCATAACATCCGCTACAAGATTGACAAGGCTGTCAATATGCTTTGTCTTGTCAGAGTGTTCACTGATGAGCGTGTCGTAGTTCAGCTGAGCCTTTATGCTGTCCGTACTGATATGCTCTCTGTTTTCAAACATATTTTCAGATTTGTTTTTATCAATCTCATCAATCATATCAATCTTTTTGTTAGAACTTTCAAGTATATCGGAATTTGACATATATTCTTTATTACTTAAATTAGATTGATATGATTGATATAATATAGATTTATTAGATTTAGATTTATTAGATTTAGATTTGTCCGCCGTTTCGCAGGAATTAATTCTGCCATTTTGGAGGAATAGATTCTGCCCATTTGGCGGAATTAATTCTGCTGTTTTGGCGGAATCAATTCCGCCAATTTGGAGGAATTGGAGTTCTACGTCGTTTGCGGTGCTTTTTAAGGATTCTTTTGCTTTCTTTTCACGTACAGCTTCAGCTTTTTTTGCATTATCTTCCAGTGCTTTGATTTTTATATCATCACATATTTCTTTTCCTTTAACCAAATATTCTTGTAACAAATCTAAGTTATTGTTTATTTTAAAATATCTTTTTGGTGGAAGTCCTTTTACAGTTGCTTGAATAAATCCAAGGTCTGCCAAGTGTTTTATAGCTTTTCTTTGAGCTTTTTCATTAAATGATGTTGATTCATGTAAATCCGGAACTGTAACATAGAACCATCCATCTTCTTCAACCATCTGATTGTTGGAATAATAATAATACTTACCGATAAGTGTGTAAAAAATTATTGTTTCAGTTACACCGACTGCGTGAGCGAGCAGACGATTGAACGACATGGTATTATCAGGATTTAACTGTTGATAAAAATTTGCAAGAAAATTATTACTCATTGTTCCCTCCATATCTCATCTCTGTTGGAATATCAAGAATATCTTCTAACTGCCAGGAAAGTTCAATCATTTCTTTCTTGATGAGCGTTGCTTTAGGTTCAGCACAAAAACATTCATACATGATTCTTGATACTGACACATCTTCGTATGTTTTGATTAGTTCTGATAACGGAAATATATTTTGTGAATTTATGAAATCTCTGTTTTCTGTAAGAATTACTGAAAACATGATTTTTGTTTCGTCATAAACATCATCGTTTTTTAAGATTTTTTTGGGGATGAGAATTGCATCCTGGTTCAGCAATTTTACAAACTCATTTAAACTTTCTCGTGTCATGATATATCTCCTTTCATTTGGTTAAACAGTTAATTAACACAGGCTTGTTTACTGCATAAATTTTGTTGGATTTATCCGGATGAATAATAAAACCATGTTCAAGAAGTTCATCAAGGATTTTTCTAATTTCTGTCGGAGGATCAACTTCATTGAAACCGCATATCTGATTGAATGTCAGGTAATCGTATTCAGGAACTTTTATCATCTGCATATAAATTCCTAATGCACCTAAAGACATTTTTTTAACAAAAATCATTTCTTTTACAACTGCTTCCAATACCAAATCTTTGGCAGGAGCTTTTTTGATTTTGATTATAGCCATATGAAAATCCTTTCTATTGACTCATTATTGATTTTCAAATTACAAAAATGCATAAAAAAAGCGACTTGAGATTTTTCAAGTCGCTAAAAATTTTTTTATTCAAATTCTGATAAAATTATATTCATTGCATCACGTCGTTTTTTATCAAGAACATGAACATATCTGTTCATTGTTGTAGATATATCAGCGTGACCAAGTAAGAGTGAAAGAGTTTTCATATCAATGCCACTTTCTAAGGCTTTCGTTGCAAAAGTATGACGTAAAGCATGAAAATTTGCTTTTTTAATGCCTGCATTTTTAATAATTTTCTCAAATGTTTTCTGTATAGTTTTAGGTTCTACCGGCTTTAAAGGATTTTCTGGTGAGCAAAAAATAAATCCATTTGAACAATATAAATTGTTACAAATGGATTTCCATTCATTTAATTTTTCAATAAAGTTATCATTAACAGGAATATTTCTGACTGACGAATTAGTTTTGGGATAAGATTCATAAATATATGTTTTTGAAACAGCTTTTTCATCAAGTGTGCTTGTTCTGCCAACCGTCTGACGAATTTTAATCTGATTAGCATCAAAATCAATATTTTCCCATTTCAGTCCGCAGACCTCACCAAGACGTATACCGGTTGTTAAAGCAATATATACAGCAAGCTTATATTTGCATGTGCTTCTTTTAAGTTTTGCCAACAATAATTTCTGTTCCTCATTTGATAATACACGCATTTCATGTAATTGCACTGTTGGTAAATTTACAAATTCTACATAATTTTTGCTTATCAAGTCAAACTCATTATGCTTTTTTTAATGCAGCATGCAACATCATTCGTATGTTTCTTAATGTTTTAGGAGATAATCCACCATTTTTACCGTCACATCTTTCTCCAATAGCTTTTTCATTAAAAAAAATCTGTAATGCTTCAGTTTTTAATTCGCTTAATTTCAAATGACCTATTTTAGGACAAATGTGATTGTTGATGTAGCCGTAGTAAGAAACTAATGTTGTTTGTCGAACAGTAGGTTTGGCATATAATTCTAACCATTTGTTGAGCCACTGTTCTAATGTTATGTCTTCCAAGTTGTTTACCTCTTTTCATTAATTTTCAAATGTCATTTTTCAGACATAATCTTAATATATCATAAATCTGAAGACTTGAAAATATGTTAGTGTAAACAACCATATGGCTCATAACCCGAAGGTCGTAGGCTGTCAATAAAGCGACACGGCAGTGGAATAACCTTACACGTAATAAATCCAATCGGACTTACACTAAGTAATTTCGATTTTTTATTGAAAAAATTATATAAATATGCTATTATAAAGAAAGAAAAAATCCGTATAATTTACAATTTGTTTACCTTTTGCTGAATACTCGATTATTTGGTATCTGTTATAATATTGATATCAACAAAAGGAGGTCAATGATATGACAATTAAGTTTAAAGGTATTATGACGCTGTTTACAGCAATGAGCTTGCTTTTATGTACAGCATGCGGTGATGTGGAATGTGAAAATCTTGTGGCTCACAATGATATGGATAAAATCATAAGTGAAGCAAAGATGCCGGCTGAAAACAAATCGGATATGACTGATTTACAGCAGTATGAAAACTACCAGACGGAACTTTATAATAAGGAACTGGATGTAAAAGTGAGGGCTGACGCAAAGATTGATATTCCTCAGACGGATAAGCTGTCAGTTTTCAAGGTTAAGCGAAAGGAGTTTACACAGGAAGAAGTTGACAAGGTAAGAAAGGCATTATTGGGTGATACACAGCTTTGTGACGGTGTAGCTGCTACAATAAGAACAAAAAAAGATGTAGAAGCGGATATGGTGGAAGCAAAACGCTGTATAGAGGCAAATAAAGATGATTCGGAAATGGTTGAAGAATATCAGATGTGGATTAATGAACTTGAGGCAGAGTATGATGCTGTACCAGATAAAGGGAAAATGAATCCAATTGATGCAAAGCTTATCAATGTTTCGGAAAAATATAATGAAAATTCCGAAGATGATTACTGGAGATGGCAGTATGACCTGAATCCTGATGGCGAAGCTTTGTTTACAATGGGTGAGGATAAAAAATCTGTTTTCTATGTTCAGAACAATGCAGATTACGGAAGTAAAATTCACTTTGATTCATCAATGGTCGAAATTGATACGACAGTTGGTGGTTTGCTGTATGATGGTGTGGGTGTCAATGAAACAATTCTGCAAAATCCCATGAATATTAACGGGGTTGAAAATTATATTACACATGGCTATGATATGTGTGATGTCACACAAAGAAATGTTTCTGATAAAATCGTATCATCTTCATTGGAAGATGCACAGAAAAAGGCTGAGGAATTTCTTGCTGAAATCGGAGTAAATGATTTTACATTTTTAGAGGGTGGTCTTTATAATGAGAGTATGAAGTTAAATCAGGATTATTACAGAAGCTGCTATATCTTGAAATACTGCCGTGAAATTAATGGTGTACCGCTTATGCAGACAAGCGGTAAAAAGCATCATGAAGGCTGGGAAGGTGATGAATATGTAAAGCAAGCCTGGTCGGCTGAAATGATAGAGTTTCGTATTGATGATTCAGGTATAATAGGCTTCAGATGGAATTGTCCTCTTGAAATTACAGAAACTCTGGTTGAACAGACAACAATAAAAAGCTTTGATGAAGTAAAAGACACATTTGAAAATATGATTGCTGTTAATAACATAAACGATGAACCTGATGTTTCTACTGAAATAGATATTGACAGAGTAACCCTCAGCTATTCGAGAATAAGTGAAAAGGACAACTATGATACCGGACTTATAGTTCCTGTATGGGCATTTCATGGAAGGGATAAGCTTTCATATTATATGCCTGATGAAAGCTATTACCGTGTTCAAATGTGTATAAATGCCATAGACGGTACTGTTATTGATGAATCGCTTGGATATTAATTAAGGAGAATTAAAATGAAAAAGAGAGTTATGGTTGTGGAGGATGAAGAAGCAATTGCAAAAATGATAGCAATGAATCTTCGTGCTGCCGGAATGGAGCCAGTGATATTTTATGACGGAGAAGCGGCATCACAGTCACTTGCCTCCGACCATAACTATCAGATAGCACTTCTTGATATAATGCTTCCGAAAAAGGACGGCTTTGCTGTTTTTGAGGATATAAAACCTTACGGTATACCTGTGATTTTCCTCACTGCCAAGGATGACCTTGATTCCAAAATCACAGGTTTGCAGGGAGGTGCGGAGGATTACATAGTAAAGCCTTTTGAGGTGCTGGAGCTTCTTGTCCGTATGGAAAAGGTAATGGAGCGAAATAAAAGTACAGATGATATCTTAAATGTCTGTGGACTTGAAATTAATCTGTCGGAACACAGAGTAAAACGTGGAACAGAAGAAATTTTGCTTAAGCTTAAAGAGTTTGACCTGTTGGTTGTACTTGCACAAAATAAAAATACTGCTGTTTCCCGCGAACAACTATTGTCATTGGTGTGGGGTTCAAACTATCTCGGAGAAACCCGAACGGTTGATGTTCATATAGGACAACTCAGAAAAAAGCTTAATCTTCATAAGGAAATTGTAACTGTTCCGAAGATTGGTTACCGACTGGAGGACTGACATGAAGCTCAGAACAAAAATCATGGCAATTACAGCAGCTGTTATTATGGCTGCTGTTGCTGTAAACGATACAATAATATGGCTAAGCCAACGCAAATCACTTTATTCGGAAGCTGAAAACAAAGCCTGTCAGCAGATTTATGCTGTTACAAGCGAATATCAGCTTTTCAGCGACAGACTTAATGATGATGTAGGAACTCCGGAAAAGGTTTCTTTTTTCAAGTCATTAAGGGACGATTATGTAATATGTGTTCAGAATGAAAAAGAGATATACAATCATACAATACTGACTCCGTATGAGCTTAAAAATGCTGATTACAGTAATTTGTTATTTACGGAAAATAATCAGATTTTATATTCCTATATAAAAAAAGCAGGAAGAAATCTTT
>JAFQBO010000309.1 GCA_017416665.1 Oscillospiraceae bacterium | reverse complement strand
TTATTTCAACAAGAGAAGAACAGAACTTCAGAGATGAAATTATTTCTCTCGGTATTTCTCAGACAAGCGGTGGTTCATGTACTGGCGTAGGTGGTTATGCACAGAGAATGGAAAACGGCGGTTGCGACAGCTGTGGTGACGATCAGAGTACAGCACAGTTCCAGGTGGCTGACATGAGAAGTGAAGCAGAGGTTTCAAAGGCACTCCTTAAAAACGGCTATATTCCAAGTTTTTGTACAGCCTGCTATCGTGAGGGAAGAACAGGTGACAGATTTATGCAGCTTGCGAAAAACGGAAATATTTCAAACTGCTGTCTGCCGAATGCGATGCTGACTCTTGCTGAATATGCCATCGACTACGGTGATGAGGAATTCAACAAGCTTACATTTGACGTTATTAAGCAGGAAAGAGAAAATATTACAAATGAAGCCGCAAAGTCAAAGTTTGATGAATATCTTGAACTTATCAAGGCAGGACAGAGAGATTTCAGATTCTAATCAGCAATGGAATGTATAGAAAAGAGCTTTTATGAAATCAAGGATATTGATTCAAATGGAATAACCTTTGTGGATGGAGACATAATTGTTTTTAAGGATTGTATTAAACAACGCTACAACAGCGAAACTTGTGTAGCAGAACGAGATATATTTGCCAAACCGCCCTATTTTGAATTCTTTACTCCTGATAAACCCACTAAAATCATCTTTGATAAAACAGGAATGTTTTCGAATTCTAAAAATCTAAAGGAATTCAGAAAACTACAAAACATGATAATTAACTTTGGATATTCATCATATGATTTAAGTTGAGAATTTATAGTTCGAAAATTATGTGATTTTGTTAATTGAATGGTAGTACTCCATAACATTTAAAACTTTATGAATTTCACTACTATATGTAGGGTGCGGCGCCTTCGACGCACCGCCAATTATTATGTTTAACAAGCGGGACGTCGTGGGCGCCGTCCCCTACAAAATAGCAATGAAATTATTAATTGTTATTATTACTTCGTGCTTAAAGTAACAAATTCAGTTAAAGTAAAAGCGTAATTAAAAGTTTCTTTGCTTCTTTCTTTTCAAAGAAAGAAGAGAAAGGAAGGAAAAATGATCTCAGAACTTAATCAGACACCCAAAGCACTGAGAATTCATATCGGTGTTTTTGGTGATACAAACGCAGGAAAGTCTACCTTTATAAATGCTGTGACAGGACAGGAAATTGCACTGACTTCTCCTGTTGCCGGTACAACTACAGATCCCGTTTTCAAACCGATGGAGCTTCTGCCGATAGGACCGGTTGTTTTTATTGATACAGCAGGTCTTGATGATACTTCCGAACTGGGCGAAATCCGTGTTAAAAAGTCATTGCAACAGCTTGATGTGTGCGATGCGGCTGTAATAGTTGTAAATGGTGAAAATCATAATAAAATAACAACTGATAATTATATAAAGCTTGTTTCGGATAAAAAAATTCCGTTTATGATTGTAGCAAACGAAAAGAACGGAACAAAGCTTACTGCGGATTTTGGAAATATGATTTTTGTATGTGCTGACCTGCATAATGAATCGGATGTTGAAAAAATAAAGGAAACTCTTATTGCACTTCTTAAAAAAAGAGAAGCAGATCCTCCGCTGACTGCTGATCTTGTTAATGATGGCGATACAGTTTTACTTGTTATGCCACAGGATATTCAGGCACCGAAAGGCCGTCTTATCATGCCTCAGGTTCAGACTATAAGGGATTTGCTGGACAATAAGTGTACAGTCATTTCTGTTATACCGCAAAATCTTAAAGCAGTCCTTGAAAATCTGAAAAATCCTCCGTCACTTGTTATCACCGATTCACAGATATTTAAGCAGGTCAACGAAGCTATACCTGATAATATAAGGCTTACGTCGTTTTCTGTTCTTATGGCAAAAATCAAGGGCGATATAGAGCTTTTTATAAAGGGTGCAGAGGCTCTCGACAGTCTGAGTGACGGTGACAGGGTTCTGATTCTTGAAAGCTGTTCCCATCACGCTATGGATGACGATATTGCAAGAGTTAAAATACCGAACCTTATCAGAAAATATACAGAAAAAAATCTTGTTATTGAGAATGTTTCGGGTCAGAATATAAAAAATAATCTTTCTGATTATAAACTTGCTGTGCACTGCGGAGGCTGTATGCTGAGCAGGAAAGCTATGATAAACAGACAGCACGAATTTGAACAGGCAGGTGTTCCGCTTACTAATTTTGGTGTTTGTATTGCGTATATAAATGGTATTTTAAAAAGAGTGATATATTAAACAAAGACACCATGTACAAAAATATGGTGTCAGACTGTAGAAAAACCTAAAATTAAAATTTCGTGCCGATTAAATCGGCAGACAAATATGAGTACGACCAAAGTAAGGGGACGCTTTCTCTTGTAAAACGTCCCCTCTTGAAAAACAGCCCACTGGGCTGTTTTTCAATTCACCCCTCGTAAATATACCCCAAGGGCACTTCCTTCGGGCGCGCCTCCGATGGAGTGTTTCGCCGTCTGCGGACGGCGACGAGTGGTGACTCCCCACAGTGTGGGGAGATGTCACAAAGTGACAGAGGGGACGGCTCGG
>JAFQBO010000308.1 GCA_017416665.1 Oscillospiraceae bacterium | reverse complement strand
CCGCCTGTACAGATTATACTTATGGCTGTTATTCTTATCGGTGGCGGTTACCTTATCCTCAGAAAACAGAAGCAGTATATTCCTGCCGGTGCTGATGACTTTGAAGAAGATGTTCCGACTGAACAGATTACCAGTGAGGCAGAGTACTACCGTAATATCGACAACCTTTATGAACTTCTTAATGTTGAACAGATTAAGATCGAATTCGGTTACAGTCTTATTCCGCTGGATGACGAAAGTACGGGCGGTAATTTCCTTGACCGAGTGGTTATGTTCAGAAAGCAGTACGCTCTTGAAATGGGTATCGTAATCCCTCCTGTACAGCTCAAGGACAGCGGTCTTATTAACCCTAACCAGTATTCAATTTGTATTAAGGGTGAAGAGGTCGCAAGAGGTGACATTCTTGTTGATCATTTCCTTGCTCTTGCACCATCTGAAGAAGATGACACCGTTGACGGTATCGACACAATCGAACCAGCATTCGGTATCAAGGCTAAATGGATCAGCGATGACAAGAAGGTTAAGGCAGAACTGCTCGGTTATACTCTTATCGATCCGGTTTCTGTTATTATTACACACCTTTCGGAAATTATCAAGGCACACGCATATGAACTTGTAAACCGTGCCGAAATCAACAATATGCTTGAAAATCTTCGTAAAACAAACGAAGCTATTGTTAATGATACAATTCCGTCAGCTATTACTGTCGGAGATCTTCAGAAGGTTATCTGCCGTCTCCTTCAGGAACAGGTTCCTGTCAGAGATATGGAAACTATTCTTGAAACACTTGGTGACTATGGTCCTAAGATTAAAGATACTGATATGCTTACAGAGTATGTCCGTCAGTCACTCAAGAGAACTATTTCCCACAAGTTTGCAGATGCTGAACAGCTTAAGGTTATCAGTCTTGATGCCAAGGTCGAAAATCTTATCATGGGTTCTGTAAAGAAAATGGACAGTGGTTCATATCTTGCACTTGATCAGGACAGCATTCAGAAGATTATCGTTGCAACAACAAATCAGATTGAAAGAATAAGGGATATTGTTCAGGTTCCTGTTATTCTCACTTCACCTATTGTAAGAATTTATTACAAAAAGCTTATCGATCAGTTCTGTCCGAATGTAATCGTTCTTTCATTTAACGAAATCGACGCACACATTCAGATTCAGGCACTCGGTACTATAGAAATTCAATAGAAATTCAATATTTTTTTCAATTAGGTATTGCCATTTTTCTGATTTTGAAATATAATATAATAAAGGGGGAGTAAAAATGAATCAGTTGGCCGCACAGGAAAAGCTGTCAGAAGAAGAATTTTTCGCTCTCCACTCAAAATATAAGGAAAGCGGAGACATAACAGTCAGAAACCGACTTGTTATGGCTTATGGGTATATTGCCAAAATTGCGGCACTTCAGCTAAGAGGTTCCGCAAGTTCTCAGGCTCAGGTCGAAGATATGATAAATCACGGTATGATCATTCTGATTGACTGTGTTGATAAATTCGATCCCGCAAAGGAAGTGAAGTTCGAGTCGTATGCATATATGCGTGTAAGAGGCGGTATTATCGACCTGATACGCAAGCAGGACTGGATTCCACGCAGAGTAAGGGCAAATTCAAAGAAAATCAGTGATACATATAACGCACTCGCTTCAGAGCTGATGCGTGAACCGACTCCGCAGGAGGTTGCTGACAAGCTCGGTATTACCGTATCAAAGCTTGAAAAGTACAATGCCGAAATTTCAAATGCGACTGTTTATTCGTTTGAAGAGCTTATTCAGAACGTTTCACAGATGAAAAGTGTTCTTGAAAGCAGTACGCTTGATGATATAACTCCTGAAAAAAAGCTTCTTAAAGATGAAATGAGAAAAATTCTCAAAGAGGGTATAGAGGAGCTTTCTGAAAGGGAAAGGCTTGTTATTACACTTTATTTTTACGAAAACCTCAACCTTTCAGATATTGCAAAGGTTCTTGAAATAAGTGTACAGCGTGTGTCACAGATTAACACAAGGGCAATATCAAAGCTTAAATCCAAATTGAACAGCTATATAATAAACTAGAACACGTATCAATAGGCTGTCGCACATGTTTTTTCGGCAAATCCTATTGCTGCAAGTTATTTGAAAGGATTGTATAATTTATATGTTAGCAGGTTTTTATACAGCTGCATCGGGTATACTCGTTCAGCAGAGAAATCTCAACGAAATAGGTAATAACCTCACAAACTCACAGACTGTAGGCTACAGAAGCCGCAGACTGGTTCAGTCTACATTTGAACACGATTTCCTTACACGATATGAAAACGGTGAATATACAAATATCGGTGAAGGCGATCCGGTTTCACTTGTTGACATTGTTGAAACAAACTTTAATGAAAATTCACTTGAAGATACAACCTGGCCTTATGATATGGCACTTGTCGGCGAAGGATTTTTCAATATCCTCGGCGAAGAAAGACAGTATCTCACAAGAAATGGTAATTTTAATATAGATGCAGAAGGTTATCTCGTTCTTGACGGCGTTGGCAGAGTTATGGGTGAAAGCGGTGAACTCTATATTGGAGGTCCGGATTTTACTGTGACAAATGACGGCTATGTCTTTGATGAAAACAACAGATATGTTGATAAGCTTCTTATTACTCAGCCTGCTGAAAATGCTCCTATCTATAAATTTGACAACGGCATGTATGTAACTGAAAATGCCGAAGTTCTTCAGAATTCAACAGTTTATCAGAAAACGCTTGAACGTTCAAACGTTGACATGAATCTGGAATATACAAAGCTTATTGAGGCACAGCGTAATTTCCAGGCGTGTGCAACTGCACTTACAACCGTTGACAACATGAACGCAAAAGCCGCAACACTTTCAAGTATTACAGGCTAAATTTTAAGGAGAAATAAAAAATGAATACTGCTTTTTATACAGGTGCATCAGGTCTGAGAGCACATCAGTATGCAATAGACATTACATCCCACAATCTTGTTAATTCAAATACATACGGCTATAAGGCCACAAAATCAGAGTTCCGTGATTTGCTTTATTCAAACATGGACGTAAATATCAACAGGGAACTTCCTGATGACGAAAAAATTCATGCGGGTCACGGCGTAATGCTTTCAAATCAGGATCTGCTGTTCACTCAGGGAAATCTCTATAATTCAGGCTATGAGCTTGATTTCGCAATCGCAGGTGAAGGTCTTTTCGCTATTGAAAGAAACGGACAGGTGGAATACACAAGAAATGGTTCTTTCGACCTCAGTATAGAGGGTGAAAACGAAGACGCTTATCTCGTGACAGCTGACGGTGCTTATGTACTTGACAGAAATTACGAACGTATCCGTGTTCCTTATGAGGAAGGAAAAAACATAGAAACTGAAGGTCTTGACAGACGTATCGGCGTATTTAACTTTGCAAACTCCTACGGTCTTTACAGAACAAATTATCAGAGCTTTTTACCGACTGATATTTCAGGTGAAGCCGAAATTGCAGATCCGGGCGTTTATGAAATCTATGAAAAGTCACTTGAACGCTCAAACGTCGACATTGCAAAGGAATTTGCAGATGTAATAGTTTCACAGAAGGCTTATCAGTTCTCTGCAAGAGTTGTGACAACAGCAGATGAAATCGAACAGATTACAAACACACTCAGAAAATAATTATTTTTGAATTTGTTGGTAATACGAAATGTTATGAAAGGAGAGGCTGAAAATGGCTGATATGATCAGAGCGGCAACGCCGATTACAAATAAAAATATTCTTCAGCCTATGAGGGAACACCTCAGCAGCGATCTTTCTCCTTTTGACGTTTCGGACCTTTCAAAAGTTCCTAAGTCGCTTGCCGAATCGGAGCTTTTACAGCAGAATACAGGGAATATTGATAAACAGCTTGCACCGGAAATCCTCCTTGATATGCTCAAGGATCCGTCGGTAACTGTTAATTTTATAAGAAATATTATGCTTCTGCAGGAAATTGTCGGTGTAATTTCCATGCAGAATATGCCGGTCACGGAAGAATTTGAACAGCTTTTCAGTCAACTGGCTGTCAAACCGGAAAATCTGGTTGATGAGCTTCTGAGTCAGGAAAAGGATTCAACTGCCTTCAAGGGCGAGCTGTTTGATTCCTTGCGTGAGCTGATGGGCAAAAACCCTTCTCCGGAAGTAAAAACGTCGGTAATAAACCTTCTCAAGGCAATAAATACCGAAAATACCAATCCGGAAATTCTGAAGGCACTTTCCGGAACAATGACCTATCTTTCCGAAACACTGGCGCCGAATAAACAGCTTTCCGAAAACCTGCGTCAGCTTGCACAGAGATTTGCCGCTCCTGATGCAGAAGAAAATTTTGCAGAGCTTAAAAATGATTCGGCACAGATTATTCAGGATATAGGCAAGAGCATAATGTTCAACAGTAAGCTTTCCAGCCTTTGTTCAATGATTACATACAATCTTTCACGTTACAATACAAACAAAAGCTTTCTCAGTGATTCTGTAAGGGAAGTACTCAGATTTATTCCGCAGGAAGAAAAGCGTACGCAGTTTCTTCAGAAGCTGTACGACTGTATTGCAGGCTTTGAAAGAAAAAACAATGGTTCAAAGGTTCTCAATACACTTGTGAAAATTCTTCAGAAACAGACTGATTCAGAAAGTGTAATGCAGCTCAAGGGTGACAGTGTTGAGTCGGTTATTCACTCACTTCTGTCATCACCAAGTAACTTTACTCCGCTTCTTCACTTCGTTCTGCCTATTGATG